>CAYTQA010000023.1:0-16641 GCA_964439495.1 uncultured Terriglobales bacterium
GGGCACGTTATTGCCCTGCAGCGTAGGCTCCATTCTGCGGTCCCGTTGAAAGGCATAATACCCATGCAGGCGGGCGGTATCGGTGATGTTGTGGCTGATATCTCCCGTCCATTGATCGATGTTGACCGGAGCGGTCGCCGAGCCGACAAACGATGCGAGTGGATTGCCTTTTGCATCCACCCCAAAGGTGTTGGCGTGCGGGATAAGCGCCACAAGCTGCTGGCTGGTGGGATTGGTGATCGCCGCCCGGGCCGCGTCGCTTGGGACCGGCGTGTTGATGGTAAGCCCCTGGACCTGCCGCAAACCTTCATAACTAAAAAAGAAAAAAGTCTTGTTATGAAGGATCGGGCCACCTAGATTCCCGCCAAAACTGTTCCGCTTGAAAGGAGATTGCGGCACTGGACTGATATTGAAGAAATTCCGCGCATCCAGATCGTTGTTGCGAATGAATTCGAAGCCTTCCCCATGGAAGCTGTTGGTCCCCGAGCGGGTCGCAATGTTTACAATCGCCCCGGAGTTCCGCCCATATTCGGCGCTGTAGGTGGAGTTATCCACTTTGAATTCGGAGACGGTATTGATGGAGGGTTGAAAGGTGATCTGGTTTTGCACCATGTCATTCAGGTTGATGCCGTTGATCATGAAATTCACGGTGTCTTCGCGATTTCCGGCGGTATTGAAAGAGAACGATCCCTGTCCGCGAAGAGGAGCGGTCAGGAAGCCGTTCTGGGGCGGAGTGACGGAGCCGGGAATGAGAAGTCCAAGATCCACAAAGTGGCGTCCGTTGAGCGGGATGTCCTGGACCGTCTTCTGGTCGATGGTCTGCCCCACGGTCACGGTATTCGATTCCACCATTGGGGCCGCCGCCTCCACCGTCACCACGTCGGTCGTCGCATGGGCTACCTGCAGGGAGAAGTTCTGAACGGTGTTGCTGGCTACTTCAATCACCACGTTTTTGGCGACCTGGGTCTGTAAACTCGCTGCCCGGACCTCCACGTCATAGGTCCCAACCGGCAACGAGGGGAGCTGATATTTTCCATCCGCATCCGTCTGAGTTTTGTTCGAGGTCGATGTGGCGACGTGGGTCGCCGTAACCGTCGCTCCGGCGATGACGGCGCCAGATTGGTCTGTGACAGTGCCCAGAATCGTACCGGTGGACTGGGCAAAGGCAGCGGTGCCCAGGGTTAAAAACAGCAAAGGCAGCAGCCTCTTCAAAAAGCTGAACCGTTCGAACATCTTTTATCTCTCCTGCGAGGCCATGCCCCGGTGTACATCAATTCTTCGCGTCGTCGATTTTCGGTCCGTGATCATCGACCCATGCCGATGTTAAGCGGGATGGATTCTGTTACCCAATAAAAAGCATTGATATGAGCTATGACAATATTTTGAGCATTCTGTCTGCCATTCAATTCTCATCGGGAATGTGTGATTCATGAGCTTTTCTGGAAAATCCATAACTTTTCTTACAGAATCTTGTAGGAAGCGGAAGTAAAACTATTGAAATTGGGAGGCATTGTCCCATAAACATGTGCAGTATTAGTACACTTTAAGAAGCCAGACCATAAATAAGACAATAGTCCTGCTCATCAGGCGGGGGAGGCGAACAATCTTGGGCAAGTGGTTTGCGGTGGCGGTCATCCTCATCGCGTTGGGGTCGGCGCTCCCGATTGTCCTGCATACATGGGCCCCTCCAGTGGATATTTCCATCTCCGGCCCCATGATTGATCAGCAACTGAAAGAGACGATGATCGTAACCGGGCTGATCTTTCTCGCAGCCCAGATTCTGCTGGGGGTCTTCGTCTGGAAATACTCGGGACGCGGGCAGACGGCGACGATCAAGGCGCTTCCTGGCGGGGCGAAGGTGATGATCATTGCGGCGTTCCTGTTTGTCAGCGTAGAGGTCCTTGCTCTCGGGACGATAGGGCAAAAAGCCTGGGCCGCGGTGTACTTCACGCAGCCATCCCCAAAGGCGCTGAATATCCAGGCGCAAGCGGAACAATTCGCCTATTACTTCCGGTATCCAGGAGCAGATGGAAAGTTCGGCCCGATTCATCCGGAGAAGATTGACGAAGGGAACCAGAATTTCTTCGGGCTCGATCGCTCCGCCGACCCGGATGCGAAGGACGACATTGTAACGGCGGAGATGGCAATTCCCGTGGACCGGGAAGTGCAGCTATTGATGCACGCTAAGGATGTTGGACATTCCTTTTACGTGCGCGAGCTGAGGATCCAGCAGGATTTTGTGCCCGGGCTCGACCTTGCGGTGCACTTCACCGCCACAAAACCGGGAAAATACGAGATTGTCTGTACCCAGCTCTGCGGTCTGGGGCATTACCACATGAAGGCTTATCTGCTGGTGCTGTCGCAGGAAGATTTCGATCAATGGTTAAAAAAGAAAGCAGCGGAACAGTAGCCGGGCTTAGGAAGCTATTGCGGCCGGCGAGGAGAGCGCATGTCTGAAATCTCAGCGCATGCAGCGCGTCATGCGCCGCCTCGCGGCTTTATAAGGAAATATATCTTCAGCCTGGACCACAAGGTCATCGGCATGCAGTATTACGGCCTTGCCCTGGTTGCGGTGTTCACCGGCATGGCGCTTTCGTGGCTGATGAGGATCCATCTGATTGCCCCGAATGTCCACCTCACGGGGCTTCATTTGTTCTCCGCGACGGGCGCTCCGGGCGACGTGATGACCCCGGAGTACTACCTCTCGCTGCTCACCATGCATGGGACCCTCATGGTTTTTTTCGTCCTGACCAATGCGCCGCTGGCGGCCTTCGGCACTTACTTTCTCCCTATCCAGATTGGCGCCGAGGAGATGGCCTTTCCGCGAGTCAACATGGTCTCTTTCTGGACCACCTTTGCGGCCTTTGTGGTGCTGATGGCCTCTTTCTTTGTGGCCGATGGCCCATCGATTTCCGGGTGGACCGCCTATGCGCCTTTCAGCGCGGTGGGGAAAGACGCCGGTCCGGGCATGGATGTGGGCCAGACCCTGTGGGCCGTCTCCATCGCCATCTTTTGCATTGGTTCACTGCTCAGTGCCCTGAATTTCATCGCCACCACGCTGGACCTGCGCGCCAGGGGAATGACGCTGATGCGCATGCCGATCTCCACCTGGGCATGGTTTCTTACTTCATGCATGGTGCTGCTCGCCTTTGCCGTTCTGCTTCCTGCCTGTGTGTTGCTGATTCTTGACCGGGTCGCGGGGACCAGCTTCTTCGTGCCGTCCAATCTGGTGATCGGCGATCGGATTCAGCCTCATTCCGGCGGCTCCACGCTTCTATGGCAGCATCTCTTCTGGTTCTTTGGGCATCCCGAGGTTTATATTGCGATTCTTCCGGCGATGGGCATTGTGTCGCACATTCTGGTCACCAGTATTCGGCGGCCGCTGCTCAGCCATCGCGTGGTGATCTACGCCATGATCGCGATCGCCTTCCTCAGCTTCATGGTCTGGGGACACCATATGTTTGTCAGCGGAATCAATCCCTTTTCTTCGCTGCTGTTTTCGCTGCCGACCCTGATCATCACTATTCCTTCCACGCTGATCACCCTGATATGGCTGGGAAGCCTCTACGGCTCGAAGATCCGGATCACCTCCGCATCACTTTTCTGCCTGGGATTTATCTCGATGTTTATCAGTGGCGGCGTCACCGGCTTCTTTCTCGCCCAACCCGCCGTTGATATCTATCTTCATGCCACTTATTTCGTCGTAGGGCACTTCCATATGGTGATGGGCGTGGCTGCCATCTTTGCCATCTTTGCCGGGACCTATTTCTGGTTCCCCAAGATGACGGGCAGGATGATGAGTGAAAGGCTTGGCAAAATCCACTTCTGGCTTACCTTCATCGGGACTTACTGCACCTTCATGCCTTTTTATTACCTGGGATTGGCGGGGAATGTCCGCCGTTACTCCACGTTCACTGATAACTTCATGGTCCCGCTCCTTTCGGTGCACCGCTTCATCACGGTTATGGCGCTGCTGACCGGCGCGGCCCAGTTGATCTTCCTCTTCAACCTGGTCCACAGCCGGTTCGCCGGCAAAATTGCTCCCGAGAATCCCTGGGAAGGGACCTCTCTGGAGTGGACCGTGCCCTCTCCGCCTCCCATGGATAACTTCGGTGGGCAGTTGCCCGTGGTTTATCAGGACCCGCATCAGTATGGAGTGGTGAACGCGGCCGGCGGCGATTACGCAATGCAGACCTCGCCGCAGCTCGGCCATGCCAAAACAGATGAATTGATTGAAGACATTAAAATCCCCGGAACCCGGGATTCAAATACCTAATGACCGCCAAAACCACAATCGATTCCGTCACCAAGATAGATACAGGTCGCGTTCTTTCGCGGGGCGGTGATGGAAGCTGGAAAGGGCCGGGCGAGCCAGGACCGTTGCCTGGAACCCTGCTGCTGAAGGCGCCACAGGCATCGCAGACCGGTATATGGGTAGCGCTTGCCGCCATCAGCCTGTCATTCGCCGCCCTCAGCAGCGCGCTCCTGGTGCGCAAAAGTTCAGGTGACTGGCAGCATATCGAATTGCCGGCCATTCTTTATTTCAACACCGCGCTCCTGCTCGTCAGCAGCTTTACTCTGGAAATCGCGCGCCGCCGTATCGCGGTATTTATGCGGAAGGGAAGTGGATGGCCTTCGCTCCCATTGCGCTGGCTTTTCACTACATTGGGTTTAGGGCTGGTGTTTGTGGCGGGACAGATTGCAGCCTGGCGCCGTCTCAATGAAAGTGGGTTTTATCTTGCGACCAACCCCAGCAGCTCTTTCTTCTACGTATTTACGGCGTTTCATGCGCTCCATGTGCTGGGCGGACTCGCGGCCCTGCTTCTGGTAATACACAGGCTGCGCCCTCCCGCGCCATCCTTGAGGCGGAGTACCTTCAATGCCGTTTCATGCTATTGGCATTTCATGGGCGCGCTTTGGTTGTATTTACTTTTGCTTCTCAAGCTGCAACTTTAGCCAGGATGGAGGAGGACGCGTGGCAATCACACTACGATCGGCGCCGCGATATCTCCGGATTCTGACCGGCATCGCCTTCCTGGCGCTGACCCCATCCAGCCTCGCGCAGGGCTGCTCCCTGTGCTACACCCAGGCCGCATCCGCGACCGGCCGCTTCATTGCCGCGCTGCGGGAAGGGATCCTGATTCTGATCTTTCCGGCTTTGGCGGTTGGCATTCTCATCGCCGTGCTCGCATATAGAAAGCGCAACCAGTTCGCATCCAGCCAAGCCGCGGAATCCGATTCCGCATGGTAATTCCGCGGCAGATTTTCTGAGGGCCGGGCATTCTGATGAAATATCTGCAACGCGAACCGGTCCGTTGAAAATACTTCACTTTTCCATTTTTTCCGTGGAAGGCGCGGTTGAGGGCGTAACCACCAATTGCAGCCTCTCCACTCCACGCAGCACATCCAGTTCGCTGGGCTGATTGATGGGCTCTTCGGTCAGCAAGCGGTGCAGGTCATCGACCCCACCGATGGCATGGCCTTTGAATCCCACAATGATGTCCCGCTCGCGCAGTCCGGCTGCCTGTGCCGGACTATTGACCTCAGTCGAGAGCACGAGCAATCCGGTAGAGCTCTTGAGGTTGTAATAGCGCACAAACTGGCGATGGATAGGCGCATCCTGCCCGGCAATCCCGAGATAGCCGCGCTCGATCCTGCCATCGCGGATCAGACGCGCGGCGACGAAGCGGGCGGTCTCCGCGCTGATGGCAAAGCAGATGCCCTGCGCGCCTAAAATCATGGCTGTATTCACGCCCAGGAGCTCACCCCGCGAGTTCACCAGCGGACCGCCGGAATTTCCGGGGTTGAGCGCCGCATCGGTCTGGATCACATTTTCAATCAGCCGTCCCGAGCGCGAGCGCATCGTCCTGCCCAGCGCGCTTACCACCCCTGCCGTTACCGTGAACTGGAAGCCGAGAGGATTGCCGATCGCAATGGCCAGTTGTCCAACCTGGGGCTTTGCCGGGCTGAAGGGGACCGCATTCAAATGGATGCCATCCATCCTGAGCACGGCCAGGTCGGTGTCCGGATCGTCTCCGATCAGAGTGGCATGGGTCTTTTGCCCATCCGAGAGCGAGACCACGATCTCGGAGGCCCCGTGGACGACATGACTGTTGGTAAGCATGAATCCGTCCGGGGTAAAGATAAAACCCGAACCGCTGCCAACGCCTTCACCGCCTCGGCGCGCATTTTGTCTTTTGATGGAGGATTGGCGAACTTCAATATGCGCGACCGCCGTACCGGCCTTCTGCGATGCGGCAATCACCGCGCTGGAATAGGCATCGAGAAGGACGGAATCGGATGGGGCATCCTCCGGGATTTGTGGTCCGGAAACCTCCGTCGTGTCCGATATTGGATGAAAATGCTGCAAATCTCTACCTCGCTTGGTAAAGCTTTCGATGATGCAAGGAGTACTTTGGTCGCAAATCCGGCTGTCCTGAAGTTTGAATCCTTTCCTGCCGCCCAACATCAGCTATGCGGTGTGAAGAAGCTGGAGTACAATTCGAGGCACTTTAAGGAGAATGTCCATGCGTAAACTGCTATACACCAACAATGATTTGGTTCTTACCTGGGTCCGTTTGGTAGTTGGAATCGTTTTCTTTGCTCATGGCGCGCAAAAGATGCTTGGCTGGTTTGGCGGCTACGGTTTTTCCGGCACGATGGGATTCTTTACGAAGATGATGCATATTCCCGCCCCTTTCGCGTTTCTCGCCATTGCAGCGGAATTTTTTGGCAGCCTCGGCCTCATCTTAGGTTTTCTAAGCCGGATCGCGGCCTTTGGCATCCTCTGCAATATGCTGGTCGCAATCTTCATGGTGCATATGGGCAATGGCTTGTTTATGAACTGGGCCGGCAATCAGAAGGGCGAAGGGATCGAATATCACCTGCTTGCCATCGGCCTGCTTCTGGTCATTATGGTGCGCGGGGCCGGAGCGTTTTCGGTGGACTATGCATTGTCGGCGGGCACAGCTTCGCCGCTTCGAAAGCAGGATGACCGCGTAATCGCCGGATAATACTGGGCAATAGTGCCAGGCATATCCTGTGATTGCTCCGGCCTGACGGTCCCCCAACAGATTTGGCCAACAAAGCGAGACCGGTTTTTTCAACAAAGCCGGTCCACGCCGAGGGCCGGTTTAATGCCCGGCGCCTGCCTTCATAGTCTTGGCCGCGCCTTCGCGCGCCTCAAAATCCTGGGAGTGCTCTCTCTCGAATTTGCGCAGCACATTGCGGCGCACAAGGGCGCCCACCAGCAGAACGATGAAGCCCAGGCCTGCCTCGATGGCGGAGAGCTTTTGCAGGAAATGGATGCCGTAACGGAATTCGGAGCCAAAGAATATGACCAGGACACTGGCGAAGACGAGCAACATCCATCCAATCAGGATTGCGGCGGTAGACCGTCCTCGGACTTCTTCGAGATGGTCCAATTGCATTGGCGATAGCATGTTTCACCTCCTATCGCACATGACGGCTGGACCCATGAGATTGCGTCTCCCGTAGGACCGCAATGTTACTCCTGTTTTGGAAGTTTTGAGCGGAAATATTAAATGCCGGACGGCCCGCGCCGCCCGGCATGCCGGGCTTTAAGAGAGGCGACTCACTTCGTTTCAATCCTGAACTTCTGGCGAAGCCTCAGGGACGCGCCTCGATCCAAACGTTCTCCAGCCGCCACAAGCCGTCTCTTCCCGCGCTCCAATCATGCACACGCGGGCTGATGGCGACCATGCGCGCGACATGCGCCACCGGGACCACAGGCAAGGACTTCAGCATTTTATATTCCTGTTCATAGAGCTGTTCGTCGGAGAGCTCATTCATCGTGAGCGAGGAGAAGTCGGCGCCAAGTTGCGCGGCGATGTCCTGCAAATCGGAGACTGGATTGGGCGAAAGCAGGGCAATCTTCACCAGCCTGATCTCTGCGCTATTGGCGGCTGGTCCCTCTCCGCTGGCGGGACGAACCACGATTCCCGCATCACGCGCATTGAGCGCAATTCGTTCCGCAATGGTGCGGGCCAAAGGATCGGAATTGTCATAGGCAAGGTTCAGCAAAGGTATATCGTTCAGGGCGCGGCGCAACTCCTGCGCCTGCCGCAAGTCTCTTGCAGAGCTGAACAGGGAAGCATACCCGGTGATCCATTGCGGCAAGAGCGAGGCCGCGGCGACGCCGTCTCTTTGCAGAAGCATAGTTTCGATTGCATTCCGGTCAATTGCAGCCGAAAGCGCATCCCGCAACCGAAGGTCCTTGCTTACCGCCGGATTGAGCAGGAGCAGATAGAGCTCCTGGGGTTGGGAAGATCCAACTCGAAGATTGGATTGCTGCGCGCGCCCAAGCTGGTCCAGCGATACTTCAGCGACATCGACATGATGGGCCTCCATCTGTGATAGCTGCTCCGAACTGCCCAACCCCATCTGCACCTGGATTCCATCCACAAAAGGACGGCCGCGCCAGCACTGATCGTGGGCCACAAAGGTCGCCATATGTCCGGGCTGCCAGGTATCGAGGCGAAAGGGACCGCTTCCGACCAGCTTTTCCATGCGCCGCACGAAAATCGAGTTCTTTCCCGAGGCCAGCATCTCCGGCATTTGTGCCAGCGGAGAATCGAGATCAATGGTTACCGTATCGCCCGAAGCATGAAGATGCCAGGTGCGATTGGCCTCCGCCAGAGCCGTTGCCACGTATTGCGAGGTGAGCAGGGAACCATCATGCAACTCGACATTTCGGCGTATGAGAAATGTCCATCGCCGGTAATCCGGAGAATGCTGCCAACTCAAAGCCAGTTGAGGCCACAGGCGCCCGTTTTCGTCGAAGGTGGTGAGCCGGTCATAGACCAGCCGGATCAATTCTTCCCGGACAATGCCGCTCTCCCAGTTTTCATTTGCGTCCGCGGATTCGAGCCTGGCGAGCTGGGCATGTACCTGCACCTGCAACACTCCTCCGTAGTGGGGGCGCGTGGCCGCCCTTGCCTGAAGCGCTATCAGACTAGCGAGTACAAGCAACGCTGAAGATATAAGCTTCATAAGCTCCTGTCTGCAAGTTGCGGACAACGAGATTCACCTGCGACGCACTCCCGCTCCACATGCTGAGCACCGGGCCGGGTAACTCCACTTCATGGCTGACGGTTTTCAGATCGAGGCCGGTTTCCGTCAAGAGCCGCACCGCATCGCCCGCGGTCCAGTCGCCACCGCGCGAGACTAATATCAGCGATGAGGTACTGCAATCGGGCTTGACTGAAGCAATCTCCGTGCCGAAAGAGACGCTGTAGCGAGTTCCATTGCCGGATTGCAGATGCCCATCTGTTCCAGCCAGGACAAAATGATCATGATCGCCATCGCTCAGGACCGCGGCGCTGAAAAACGCGGGAAGACTCTGGTCCTGTCCGGCGCCCGTGACCACGCCGGTGAAAAAGTTTCTGGTATTGGCATAAAACGCCCTGACGCTCGATAGTTGTGGCAGCAACGGCCAGGGATCGTCGCTCTGCTGGCAGCTCGCGAGGATGGTCCCGCCGGTATTTCCGGTGCAGTGATAACCGGGCAAATACGCCTCGAAGGTATTGTCGTGAAGCAGAAGGCGTCCACGCGGGTCCCGAGTTTTCAACGACGCCGTATCAAGTTTTACCTGCTGCAAGAGCTGCGGTGTGTTTTGCTGCATGCCATAGAGCAAAATCGCGCCGGGAGAGAGCACAAGGAGCTGATGGTCAACGCCAGAAATTGCGGGCATCTCAGCAAAGTCGAGGATAGGTGAATCCTGATTCAGCACCAGCCTGGACTGCAACGAAAAGGTGTCTTCCAGCTTTTGTGCCGGAGCGTTCGTGGAACGCCCGGTGGGAAGAATCATGATCTCCCTGGTCTGGCCCTCCACAATTTCCGCAATCCAGAGCGTCTCCCGCGCATTTTCCGAAAGAGTGACGACCACATTGACCGCCGCCTGATCTGGCGGCACAACGCGCACCCCATGCAGCAGAAATTGTCGTTCAAGCTCATGCCGTATGCGGTCGGCTTCTCCCGCCGGAGTCGAAGAAAGGTTTTTCAGGACCAGAGAGGCCGAGGTCGGATTGCCGAGCCGGGAGAGTAACCTTTCGGCCAGCTGATTTTCAGGCTTGCTCGCCTCCTGACCGGCGACGGGCGAGGCCAACGTCAGGGCCAGGAGGGCAAAAATCAGGACCCTTGCGCGATGTAATGCCGATCCAGAATGCATGGGGGTAAGCAGCGCAAATATAACACGTTTAGATCGCATATCCGGAGGATGGAAAACAGGGCGAAATAACCAAAGTTTGGGTACGCGCAACATTCAGGCGAGGGACAGGGCCTTTATCCATGAGGCGGATAAGCCGCGCCTGGATAAAAGCCCTGTTGCATGGTGAAGCGTGCTCTCCCGGTCAGCGTACCGGAGCGGGTTTGGGCTGCGCCGCCACAACGCTGTCCCGGTTTGGACGCCGCGCCAGCAGAGGAAAAATCAGCGAGACCAGCATGACGATGGCAATTACATGGATTGCGGTGGCATATTGTCCCGTCTTCTGATGCAAGCGGGCAATCATGATTGGAGAAGGGATCGCGCCCGCGCCCCACGCCAGCAGGATCCATCCATAGATGCCTCCCATATTCTTTGCGCCAAAGAAGTCAGCGGTGAAGGAGGGCATGGTACCGAAGCCGCCGCCATAGCACAGGCCGATAATGGCAACCAGGATGGTGAACAGGAGCCGAGTGTGCGTATGCGGCAAGGCGAAGAAGATCACCGCCTGAATGGCGTAGAGCAGGAAATAGACCCTGGCACGTCCAAGACTATCCGAGACCCAGGCCCAGAAGACACGGCCCAGGGCATTGAAGATTGAAATGATCCCAACGATCCCCGCGGCCGCGATCGGCGTCAAGCCGACCAGTTGCTGGGCCATGGGCGAAGCCTGGCTGATGATCATGATTCCAGCCAGCACGTTCAGGAAAAGCATGAACCAGAGCAGCCAGAATTGCCAGGTTCCCATGGCCTCGCTCACGGTGAAATCATAGGTGCTGGCGGCTTTGGCCACCGAGCTCCGCGGCTCCCAGCCGGCAGGACGCCATCCCTGGGGCGGATTCGAATAGAATTGCGCGGTGATCACGACCAGAATCAGGTAGACGATCCCAAGTCCTATAAATGTGGTCGGAATTCCATGAGAGATGATCAGGCGCGCGGCGATAGGACTCATGACCAGGGCGCCCGCTCCATATCCGCAGACCGCGATTCCGGTCATAAGCCCGCGCCGGTCTGGAAACCATTTGGTGATCGTGGCCACCGGGCAGATATAACCCATCCCCATCCCAATCCCGGAGATCACTCCATATCCCACGTACAAACCCGCCAGGGAATGGTGAGTGACGGCCCAGGCGGCGACCAGAAATCCCAATCCATAGAGGACCCCAGCCACGCTGGCAACAAGGCGCGGTCCAACCCGGTCCAGCCACAGGCCGCCAATCACCGTTCCCACACCGAGGAAGGCAATGGCCAAGGTAAAGGTGAGAGACACTTGGGTAAGGGTCCAATGCTGGCTGCTTTGCAGGGGTTTTACAAAAACACTCCAACCGTAAACAGCGCCCAGGCAAACCTGCATGATGACGGCCGCGATTGCTATGACCCAGCGATTGGGAAGCGAATTCGATGGCATGGCGTTATCTCCTTCCACTGTACGAACTGATGATTCGGAGAATGACTAAGTTTCAACTTCCATGCGTTAGAAGCTGAGGAAGTCGCTGAGGAAGTCCCGGACGGAAGATATAGTCTCTTTATTCGGGAAAGCGCAAGTATTTTTTGCTTGGACCGGGGGAATATGCCGGTCGCTCCCCAGCTGCGGACGGTGAAGAAAAGAAGCCGATTTTCCCCTCCGCGCATTTTCCCATCCAGCGGCGGAAGATTTCTTGGGATGATTTACGGCGAATTATGAATTATCCTTTTGGACGCACCGCAATTTGGGACAGGAGCACCATGGCAGAATCAGCCACCACGTCTTCTCCGAATATCGATTCCGTATTAATTGAAAAACGCACTTTTGCGCCTCCTCCGGACTTTTCCAGGAACGCCCATGTCAAGAGCATGGCGGAGTACCAGCAGCTCTATCGCGCCGCGGAGGCCGATCCCGACAAGTTCTGGGCCTCCATCGCGCAGGAGCTGCATTGGTTCCAACCCTGGAGCAGGGTCCTGGAATGGGACCTTCCATGGGCCAAATGGTTTGCCGGTGGGAAGATCAATCTTTCCTACAACTGCCTCGACCGGCATGTGGCCGGCCAGCGCAGGAACAAGACCGCTATCTTATGGGAGGGGGAGCCGGGCGAGGTACGCGCGCTCACTTATGAGGAGCTCCTGAAAGAGGTCAACAAGTTTGCCAATGTTCTGAAATCGTTAGGCATTAAGCGTGGGGACCGGATCGCCCTTTATATGGGGATGACGCCTGAGCTGGCCATCGCCATGCTCGCCTGCGCCCGCATCGGCGCGGTGCATTCGGTGATCTTCGGCGGGTTCTCGTCCCAGGCCCTCATTGACCGCATCACCGATGCCCAGGCGGTGGCGGTGATTACCCAGGACACCTCCTACCGCCGCGGAAATGAAGTGAAGCTGAAGGCCGCAGTGGATGAGGCATTGAAGGCCTGCCCTTCGGTGAAGAATGTGATTGTGTACCGCCGCAGCGGGTCCACCATCGCAATGCAGTCAGGCCGGGACCACTGGTGGCATGAGCTGATGGAAAAGAGCTCCGATCAATGTCCGGCGGATGCGCTCGACTCCGAGCACCCTCTTTATATCCTGTACACCTCCGGCACTACCGGCAAGCCCAAAGGCATCGTGCACACCACCGGCGGATACTCGGTGGGTGTGTACTACACCACCAAAATGGTCTTCGACCTGAAAGAGGAGGATATTTACTGGTGCACCGCCGATATCGGATGGGTCACCGGACATTCCTACGTGGTCTATGGCCCGCTGCAGAATGGCGCCACTGTTTTGATGTATGAAGGCGCGCCCAACTTCCCCGGCCCAGACCGTTTCTGGCAGATCATCGAGAAACATAAAGTCAGCATCTTCTATACCGCTCCCACCGCGATCCGAGCATTCATCAAGTGGGGCAATCAATATCCGCGCAAGTATCGGATGGACTCCCTGCGCGTGCTGGGGACGGTAGGGGAACCCATTAATCCGGAAGCCTGGATGTGGTATCGCGAAGAAATCGGGCATAACCGCTGCCCGATTGTGGATACATGGTGGCAGACCGAAACCGGGATGATCATGATTTCGCCGCTGCCCGGAGCAGTCCCCACCAAGCCCGGTTCCGCGACCTTGCCCTTGCCCGGAGTGGTCGCCGATGTGGTCACGCGCGAGGGCAAATCGGTTCCGGCGGGCTCCGGCGGGCTGCTGGTCCTCAAGCGCCCGTGGCCGGCCATGGCGCGGACCATCTACAACGATCCCGAGCGTTTCGTGAAGCAATATTGGTCTGACATTCCCGGCATGTATTTCACCGGAGACGGCGCGCGCAAGGATGCGGACGGCTATTTCTGGATGATGGGCCGAGTGGACGATGTGATCAATGTCGCCGGACACCGGCTGGGGACGATGGAGGTGGAATCAGCCCTGGTGGCGCATCCCAAGGTCGCTGAAGCCGCGGTTGTGGGCCGGCCGGATGAGCTCAAGGGCCAGGCGATTGCAGCGTTTGTGACCCTGGAATCCGGCAATATGCCTTCGCCGCAACTCAAGGAAGAGCTGCGGCAGTGGGTGACCAAGGAGATCGGCGCGCTGGCCAAGCCGGACGATATTCGCTTCACCGATGCCTTGCCCAAGACCCGCAGCGGCAAAATCATGCGGCGGCTTTTGCGCGAACTGGCCAGCACCGGCGATGTAAAGGGCGACGTTACTACCCTGGAAGACCTCTCGGTCATCGCCAAACTGCGGGGTGACGAAGAATAAGCGGCTTTCAATAACTGCCCATTTTCTTCCCGGCGGAATCAACTTCCGAGCGTTGCCGCAAAGCAAAAGCCCTCGCGTGAGCAAGGGCTTTTTTTGTTCTTTGACCAAAGCGATTAAGAGTGGCGCTTGTTCTTGTTGTGCTTGTCGCGGTAGATTTTCTTCGACATCTGATTTTGCTGCTGGTTCAGGGTTTTACGGTCCTGCTGGGTGAGGTGGCCATTGTCCATCTTGCGCATGTCGCGCTCTTCCTGGTTCATGGCGCGCTCCTGCTTCTCCAGGCGGCGGGTCTCGCCTTTGGTCAGCTCTCCGCTTTTCACGCCCTGGCGGATGCGGCGCTGCTGATTGCGCTTGCGTTGATTGATGGTCGGCTTCTCGCTTTGCGCGTTGTTGGTGGCAGCCGGAGCGGCTGGGGTAGCGTCATTGGCCGGAGTGCTCTCCTGCGCCAGCATCGCCGCCGAAAGAAGCAGTGTGGAACCCATCGCAATTAACTTTTTGTTCATCGCCTTTGTCCCTTCCATTGGTGAGTGTTTTTCAGGAGCGCTGCTGCCGCTTCCTGGACTTCATGCAGAGGAAACACCTCTATTGAAAGATCGTTGCCCTCGGCAGACAAGCAGGGAAGGAAAAAAGCGGTTACGAAAGTGCCTTGATTTCCACAGAACTGGCCGCAGAGCAGTGAAAACAAAAGGCACGGTGTTGGACCGCGCCTTTTTGGTAAATAAACACCGCAACATGATTAATGGGTCGTGGGCTGCGCCTCGAACTGCACCATGCTCTTTAACTGTTCATAAGGCACGGCATTGATGTTGTTGATCTTGCGTCCATTCAGAAAGACCGTAGGGGTGGAATTTACGCCCAGGGACGCGCCCAATTCCTGCGACTGGATCACATCGGCCTTGGCCGTGGCGGAGTCGGCGCAGGTGGCAGTCGCCGTGGGATCGGCGCCGGCGGATTGGGCGATTTCATTGAGCTTCGGAGCGTAATTCTGGTCGGTAAGATTGCTGATCTCCTCCTGCTGATTGAAGACCCCGTCCACGAATTTAAAGAAGGCATCGTTTCCGTTGGCGCGCTGGATGCAATCCGCATAACGGGCGGCAAGCCCAGACCATTTGTGGATATTCTCAATAGGCCAGCTTTCAAATACCAGCCTGGCATTGGGGACGTCAGTGAGCAGGCGCTCGAGCGTGGGCTGCGCCTGTTTGCAATGCGGACATTGCAGGTCGCTGAATTCCACGAGCGTGACTGGCGCGTCCGCCGGACCTTTCGCCGGGCCCTTCGCCCGTGTCTTCAATTCCTCGCGGACTGGGCCAAACGGGTCCGTGCCAAATGGAATGGGATCGCCAGGAAAGGCGTACTTCCCATCGGGGCTCACATAAAGCGTCCAGGATTGCTGGTCATTCACCGTGACCATTACCTCTGCCATGTTTGGAATGTAGGACGGTTTAATTTGCGTGATCTTCCATTTAATGCTGGGATCGTAGCCGAACATCCTGTGCATGAATTCATTGACGGTTTGTTCCGACGGCAGGTTGGCGGTTGAAGCGGTGGATCCCGGCTTCGAAGTGGACGCAGGTTTCGCAGCGGGAGCTCTCCTGGACTGGGCGAAGAGGTTTCCCGCAATGGAAATTGAGATCAGCAGTATGGCAATGCCCGAACTGTTCTTATTCATCTGGCTCCGTTGGTAAGTATTGAATCATTTTCAACTCCATTGCGTGCTGGTCCTATTCTACTTTGGCGGCAATGGGGAAGCGCCGTCCCTGTCCAAACGCTTTGGGCGTCACCTTGAGCACAAGCGGGGCCTGCTGCCTCTTGTATTCGCTGCGCTCGATCATCCTGATCACTTTTTTAACCAGCGCAAGGTCAATAGCGTGATGCTCGGCGATCTGCTCCGGCGTTCTGTATTCTTCCACATAATCGGCGAGGATGCAGTCCAGCACCTCATAGGGTGGAAGCGAATCGGAATCCTTCTGTCCCGGTCGCAACTCCGCCGAAGGCGGTTTGTGGATCGTCGCCTCGGGTATTATGGGCGCAATGCGGTTGCGATACTCAACCAGGCGATAGACCATGGTCTTCGGCACGTCGGCGATCACCGCCAGCGCGCCCACCATGTCTCCGTAAAGCGTGGAGTATCCCACCGCCATCTCCGATTTATTGCTGGTGGCCAGCACCAGGCTGTGGAACTTGTTGGAGAGCGCCATCAGAAGATTGCCGCGAATGCGGGCCTGCAGATTTTCTTCGGCAAGATCGGGGGCAAGGCCATGGAATGCAGATGAAAGCGTCTTCAGCGATTCCTGAAAGATCCCGGTGATGGGCAGGCTTTCCAGCCGGATGTTCAGGTTGTGGGCGAGGTCGCGGGCGTCGTCAATACTGCCCTGGGAAGAATAAGGTCCGGGCATGGAGACGCCCAGCACGTTCTCGCTGCCCAGCGCGTCCACGGCAATCGCGGCGGTGAGGGCGGAATCGATTCCGCCGCTGAGCCCGATGACCGCCTTGCGAAAGCCGCATTTGCGAACATAGTCGCGCGTGCCCAGGACCAGCGCGGCATAGGCGCCTGCCGTGTGCTCTTCGATGGCAGGATGGATTTCTCCGGTAAGCGCGGCCGAGTCGAAGATCACAAGATCTTCCGCGAACGACTTTGCCTGGGTGACGACCCGCCCATCGGGTCCGATGGCAAGGCTGCTGCCATCGAAGATCAGGCTATCGTTTCCGCCAACCTGGTTCACCATTAC
>CAYTQA010000024.1:0-15644 GCA_964439495.1 uncultured Terriglobales bacterium
CGGGCAGCGATCTCGAATATCAGGTGAATGTCAGCTTTTGGCAGGCCATCAAGGGGACCGTGCTGCGCCTGAGCGTCAACCGGCAGGACACCTGCTCCACCTGCCACGGCAAAGGCGTGGTCGGCGGCACCGGCACTTGCCCGGAATGCAAAGGCAGCGGCGAGGTCACCCAGACCTCCGGGCGGATGAAGTTCAACGTGCAGTGTCCGCGCTGCCACGGCGCTGGGGTTGTGGGCACTCCATGTCCTGCCTGCCACGGAGAAGGGGCGGTCCCACGCACCGAGCAGCTTGAGGTACGAATCAAGGCGGGCACGCGCGATGGACAGCGCATCCGCCTGGCTGGAAAGGGCAATGCAGGCCGGCAGGGCGGCCCCGCGGGAGACCTCTACATTATTGTCCGTATCGATCCGCATCCGGTCTTTCATCGCGAGGGAGACGATATTCACGTCAGCGTCCCGATCACCGTCCCGGAGGCCTCGCTGGGCGCGAAGATTGACGTCCCGACCATTGATGGGCGCACGCAGCTCAAAGTGCCGCCGGGGACCCAGAGCGGGCAGAAGCTGCGGATGCGCGAAAAGGGTGTGCCCTCCGCGACCAGGGAAGGTACGCGTGGCGACCAGATCGTTGAGGTAAAGGTTGCGGTCCCGCAATTGCGCGATGAACGCTCGCGTGAGATCATGCGCGAATTGGGAAAGCTGAACCCCGAAGATCCCAGGCAGGAGCTGTTCGCAAAGGTATAAACGATGGCCACGAAACGTAGATCGAAGGGCGCATACATGATCTCGGCGGTAAGCGAGATGTATGGCATCCATCCGCAGACATTGCGCCTTTATGAGCGCGAAGGGCTGCTCAAGCCTTCACGGACGGAAGGGAACACGCGTCTTTACACCGATGAGGACCTGGAACGGCTGGAGTTCATTCTGAACCTGGCGCGTGATTTGGGGGTCAATATCTCCGGGATCGCCATCATCCTGCAAATGCGCGAGCGCATGGAAGAGATGCAGCGACAGATGCAGGAGTTCGTAAAATTCGTGCGCCAGGAAGTGGTCTCGCGCGCCCAGGCACATGCCCATCCCGACCCGACCAAAGGGGCGATGGTGCCCATACGCCGGCAGATAATACCCCTCTCCAACAGCTCCCGCGAAAAAAAGCATTCCTAAAAGGAAAGCGCGGCTGGTAAAACCGCGCTTTGTTCTGCGCCAATTGGATGATGGCTGCTCAGTTTACGCTACATTCTTGCCTAACTCGTGGTCGTTGATGTCTTTTCCATTGATGGAGATGATGGGTTTGCGGTGATTGTCCATGTGCCCGTCGCTGTCCACGACGGATTGTTCGCCAGGCAGCGTCGAAGTGATCAGATGATCGTCTCGGACCTCATCTTCCGGGAGAGGACCGTTGCCGGCCGCCATCATGGATAAAAGATTGCCGGCGGGCGCGAAATCGCTGGCGCGCCGCCGCGGATGATTTCGGGAACCATTCGATTCAGGTGTCTCATTGCTCTGGTGATTGGAATTCATGGGACCGCCTTGTGGCTGAGGATCAGGAGCATCTTCCGCTCTGGAGAACTTGTCTCGCAGGCCGATATAAACATACTCCTCTATGAAGTGCTCCTCAAGATTTAGATGGAAAAATATAGCCCTTGGAAATTGCTGCTGAAGTGAGCGCCTCGATTTTTTTGTAATCTGGAACGTGGATTGCACGGAATCCAGTAGCTCTCAAGGACGCTGGGCTTGGCCGAATCCTGAAGCTCCCTGCTCGAAAGACCGCAGCACCGGCCGCACGCGCTCCACCGCATTTCTTTGTCGGCACCGTTCGGCGATAGTAAACAGCTCCGAACTCCCAGGTGGCAGGGCCGCGCCGGAACGCCGGAAGCGCTCGGAAAGGACGATTGCCCTCAATTCATCCACCGCCTGTTCCAGGCGGTCGTTCACCAGGATATATCCATATTTAGGATAATTTCCGATCTCCTTGGTCGCCGTTTCCAGCCTTCTCAGAATCACCTCCGGCTGCACCTGCTCCGCCTGGCTCCTTTTTCGCAGCCGGGACTCCAGGGTAAATTTGTCCGGGGGCATCACGAAGATGCTGACCGCCTCCGGCATCTTTTGCCGCACCTGCTCAGCCCCCTGCACGTCGATGTCGAGCAGCAGGTCCTTGCCGCGCTGGCGCGCCTCCTCCAGAAAGCGCCTGGCCGTCCCATAGTAATTGCCGAAGACCTCCGCGTATTCGAGGAAGTCTCCATGGGCAATCATGCGTTCGAATTCCTCGCGTGAAATAAAAAAGTATGCGCGGCCATTCTGTTCGCTTCCGCGTGGCGGGCGAGTGGTGTAGGAGATGGAGAACTCCAGGTCGGGAACGATGGTGCGCAGTTCATTCACCAAAGTCGATTTACCCGAGCCGGAAGGGGCCGAAATAATATAGAGGATGCCGCTCATTCGATGTTTTGCACCTGCTCGCGCGCCTTTTCAATTTCTGATTTCATCAGCAACCCCAGTTCGGTGATGCGGAGGCCCTCGCCGGCCACGCCAGCCGTCTTGGAAGAGAGCGTGTTGGCCTCGCGATTAAGCTCCTGAAGCAGAAAGTCGAGCTTCTTGCCGACCTCTCCTCCCTGGTCGAGCAGTCCCAGGAAGTGCTGGATATGGGCCTTGATTCGCACCACCTCTTCCTGGATATCGCTGCGTTCGGCGAGCATGGCGGCTTCCTGCAGGATGCGCTCGGAATCGGCGCGGGCGCCGATCAATTCGTTCATACGGGTCTGCACCTTTTCCAGATAGGCGCGGGAAACCTGGGAGCGCAGCTTGGCGACCTCGGCATTGGCCCGCAGCAGCTTCTCCATGCGCTCGCGCAGCTCCCGCTCTAATGCGAGGCCTTCCTGCTCGCGCATGTGGTTCAGTTTTTCGATGAGCAGATCGATCTGCCCCAGGACCGCCGCCTCGAAGCTTCCATTCATGAGCGAAGAGGACGTGGACAGGGCGCCGGGCATGCGCAGCACCGCATTCAGGTCGGGTTCCCCGGCGAGCCCGAATTGCTTCACTGCGGCGCGAAAGGCATGGACATATCCTTCCAGCAGCTCTTGGTCCACCTGCATCAGCGCGCCGCCCCCGCGATCGAAGGAAAGCGTGACTTCCACATGTCCGCGGGCCAGCTTCTCCTTCAACAGCCGGCGCAGCTTCATCTCCAGCTCCTCGGCGCCCGAGGGCAGCCTAAGGTGAAGGTCTAAAAAGCGGTGGTTCACGGATTTCAGGCTTAGCGAAAAACCCAGCCGTTCGTCTACCTGCGCCTTGAGCTGCGCGAACCCCGTCATGGAACGTATCGGCATCTGTCTAGAAAAGCCTCACAAATTTACCGGCGCACGGTCTCGGTTGGAGTCTCGCCCGGTTCAAAGTCCACAAATTGCAAATTGTATAACCGCTGATATGTTCCAAAGCGCTGGACCAGGTCCGCATGGGAGCCAATATCGGTGATGGCGCCATTTTCGAGGACGATGATCCGGTCGGCCCGGCGCACCGTGGAGAGGCGATGGGCGATAACGAAGACCGTCCGTCCCGCAATAAGGTTCTGCAACGCAGACTGGACCAGCGCCTCGGATTCGTTGTCGAGAGAGGACGTGGCCTCATCGAGAATCAGGATGGGCGCATTCTTCAAAATGGCGCGCGCTATCGAAAGGCGCTGGCGTTCTCCACCGGAGAGCCGTGCGCCGCGCTCCCCGATGATGGTCTCGTATTCGTGCGGCAGATTCATGATGAATTCATGGGCCAGGGCGGCCCTGGCCGCCTCCTGCACCTTCGCCAGTGAAATATGAGGCTGCCCGTAGGCGATATTGTTCCGCACCGAATCGTTAAAGAGCACGGTCTCCTGCGTGACCAGGCCGATCTGCGCGCGCAGGGAGCTGATAGTGATATCGCGAACGTCGTGTCCGTCAATCAGCAGGGCCCCTGAGGTCACATCAAAGAACCGCGGCAGCAGGCGGGCGAGCGTGGATTTTCCCGCTCCGCTGGGACCGACAATCGCCACTACCTCGCCGGTCTTGATCTCCAAATTGATGTTCTTGAGTGCATTCTTCTTGCAGTTTTCCTCGTGGTAGGCAAAATCCACATTTTTAAAACAAATGCTGTGATGAAAGGGCGGCAAGACCACCGCATTGGGCTTTTCCTGAACATCGTCTTCCACGTCCATGAATTCGAAGATCGCGGAGGAGGCGCCGGCGGCCTGCTGGAAGTTGTTGTAGAACTGGGCGAATTTTCGCACCGGATCGTAAAGCTTGAATACCGCAATGATGAAGGCAAAGAAAGCGCCTTCGGTGAAGACGTGGGCCCGGATGCGGTCGCGGCCAAGCAGCAGCAGGAAGGCGATGGCGACGGCGCCGATCAGGTCCATCAGGGGAGAGCTGATCGCCTGGGCGCGGACAGATCGAAGATTGGCCTGGAAAAGCCGTTTGGATGCGCCTCGAAAGCGCATCGCCTCCCACAGCTCCATGTTGAAGGCCTTGACGATGCGATTGCCGGCGATGGTCTCCTGCAGCAGGTTCTGGATCTCGGCCAGCTTGTCTTGCCCGCGGCGGGTGGTGCGCCGGACCTGGCCCCCGATCTTGCGGGCCGAGGCAATCACGATGGGAACAAACAGCAGCAGGACCCATGCCAGTTTGCCGCCGAGCACAATCACCACCGCGGCCGTAAAGATCAGCGTGAACAGTTGCTGAAGAAATTCCGCCAACACCGCCGACATGGCATACTGCACCCGCTCGACATCGTTGACGATGGTGGAGAGCAGCGTCCCGGTGGAATGCTTGTGAAAAAAGCCCACCGAGCGGCGAAGGATCGCGGTGTACAGCTCATTGCGCAGATCGGTGATCATGCCGAAGCCGGCGTAGTTGATGAGATACGTGCCCAGGTAATCGCACAGCGATTTCAGGAGCGTTGCGGCAACCAGGGAGAACGCGACGATGGTCCAGGCATTATGAAAGCGCGCGGGGACGAGGCTTTGCAGGTCCACCACCCCATAATGGGGAATTTTGAACAATACCATCCTGGCGGAGGAGGTCCCGGCAGGCAATACGCTATCGAAGATGGGTCGAATGAGGACGATGCGGAAGGCGTCGAGGAGGCCAACGGCGGCCATGAGCACCACAGACGCCAGTACAGCAAGGGTATAAGGACGAACATATTTAAAGAGCCGTCCTACTCGCTGCATAAACTCCGTTGATCGTCTCGAAGACTCAAAATGGAATGGACCCCAGCCGGGGGAATTAGCCTCATTGTAAACGAAAGCTGCTTTCGCTCTTTAAGTCTTTGGGCTGTCGCGATGGATACTCTTCACGTTATATCCGGCGGCTGCCAGGCGCTTGCGGACATCCTCGGCGATCATCACCGACCGGTGCTGCCCGCCGGTACAGCCAAAGCCGATGGTCAAATAGCTCTTGCCTTCGCGGATATAGTGGGGCAGCAGAAACACCAGCAGCTCCGAGATCCGCTTAATGAACTCCTTTGTTTGCGGGAACTTGCGGATATAAGCCGCCACTTTCGGGTGCAACCCCGTAAGCGGCCGGAATTCGGGGATGAAATGCGGGTTGGGCAGGAAGCGCACATCGAAGACCAGGTCCACATCGGGCGGAACCCCATTCTTAAATCCGAAGCTCACGCAGGAGATCATGATGGTCTTCTCCGCCTTGCCCCGCTGGAACTTGTCAATGATGTGCTGGCGCAGCTCGTGGACGTTGAACTTGGAGGTATCGATGATCTCGTCGGCCAGGTTGCGGATGGAATCCAGGCGCTTGCGTTCGGCGACAATGGCGGTAGCCACGGGCGCGTTCTTGTCCAGGGGATGGGGGCGCCGGGTTTCACTGAAGCGGCGCACCAGGGCCTCGTCACTGGCTTCCAGAAACAGCAGCTTCGTGCTGAGGTCCTTTTTAACGTTCTTCAGGATGCCGGGAAGCTTGTTTAACGCCTGGCCTTCCCGGATGTCCACTACCAGGGCCGCGCGCTCGATCTCGGACGATTGCTTTACCAGTTCGGCGAAGCGGGGAAGCAGGTCAAGAGGAAGGTTATCGACACAGTAAAACCCCAAGTCTTCGAAGGCCTTCATCACAGAGGCCTTCCCGGAACCGCTCATTCCGGTGATAATGACCAACTCGGTGGATCCGGGCCGCGACGGCCGCCCATCCCGTTCGGCGGGGCTGCTTCCATTCCGGCCCTTTGACTTCAAAGGCATGGCAAATCTTACCATTAAGGTAGTAATGTTATAGACGCGGAATTTGGGCCAGGAGCTTCGCTGAATCCAGGGAAACAGGAGGTTGCGTATGATTCGGGTCATTACAGTGGAACGTGAATACGGGAGTGGAGGGCTTGAAATAGCCTCCAGACTGGCCGCAAGCCTGGGCTGGGAGCTGGTGGATAGCATCCTGGTCCAGAAGGTGGCGGAGCAATGCCAGATCAATTCCTCGCTGGCGCAAAGCTACGATGAGCGGCGCGATCCCTGGTATCACCGGCTCAGCAAGGCTTTTTGGCGGGGCTCTCCCGAGGTCGTGCTGGAGTCCACTGAGGCCCAGACCTTCGATTCCGACCGCATGGTGGCGCACGTGCGCAAGCTGATTGAAGCGGCCGCCGATAAGGGAAACTGCGTGATCCTCGGACGAGGCGCCGCCTGTATTCTCTCCAGCCGCATGGATGCCTTCCATTGTTTCATCTATGGATGCCGGACGGAGAAGCTGGAGTATGCCCGCAAGCACGTCAGCCCGGAGACGACCCCGGAAAAGCTGGAACGTGTGGACCGGGAGCGGGCCGCATACATCCGCGAATACTTCGGCCTGGAGTGGGACAATCGCAAACTTTACGATCTGATGATCAATTCTGCGGTTGGTCACGAAGCGGTGGTGGATGCCGTCCTCTCTGCCGCCAGCCTCAAGAAAAGCGTTCGCGAGCTGCGCTCCGCATAAAACGTTTATGATGGTCTTGTGATCGCCCTTATTGACTACAAGGCCGGGAACATAGCCTCGGTAAAGAAGGCACTGGACGCCCTCGGCGCCGAGTCGCAAATTACCGACGATCCAAAGTTTGTCGCCCGCGCCGATAAGATTGTCCTTCCTGGCGTAGGACATTTCGCCGCCACCGAGGCGCTTGAAAAAGCGGGCCTGCGGCGCGAAATCGAAAGCGCGATCGCCGCTCAAAAACCCTTTTTCGGCATCTGCGTCGGCATGCAATGGATGCTGGAGAGCAGCGAGGAAGCCCCGGAAGTCCGCGGGCTGGGCGCTCTGAGTTGCGCGTGCGAGCGCTTTCCCGCCAGCGTGAAATCCCCTCATGTGGGCTGGAACCAGCTCAAGCCGGTGAAGACCTCGCGTCTATTAAAGGGGATTGAGCCGGGAGCTTTTGTTTATTACTCGCATTCCTATCGCGCCCCGGTCGTGCCCCAGACGGTTGCGGTCACCGAGTATGGAGGAGAATTTTCCGCCATGGTGGAGCGCGGTAATTCCTTTGGCGTTCAATTCCATCCCGAAAAGTCCGGAGCGGCGGGCATGACCATCCTCAGGAACTTCCTTGAACTCTAATTTGCGCGAGTTTGGCCGCCATCGCGCCAATTGAAAATTTTTATGCCGTTCATCACCGCTTCTCATCCCTTCATGCGCCGACTGCTGCGATAATTATTTCAGCACTCAATCCTCTTCATGCTTACCAAACGGATCATCGCCTGCCTCGATGTGGATGCGGGGCGGGTGGTCAAGGGAATCAATTTCGTCGGATTGCGCGATGCGGGGGATCCCGCGGAGCTGGCGCACGCCCATGCCAAAGCGGGCGCGGACGAGATTGTCCTGCTCGACATCTCCGCCACTCACGAAGGACGGGCCACGCTGATTGACACTGTGCGCCGCACCGCGCGCGAGCTGTTCATCCCCTTCACCGTCGGAGGAGGGATCCGCTCGCTGCGGGAGGCCTCCGCCGTCTTCGATGCCGGAGCGGACAAGATCAGCATTAACTCGGCGGCAATCGCGAACCCCGCCCTGATCGGCGAAATCGGCGAGCGCTTTGGGGCGCAGGCGGTGATTGTGGCCATTGACGCCAAGCGCAACCCGCAAGGTAAATCGGAGGTCTACGTCGAAGGGGGTCGCAAGGCCACCGGACGTTACACAGTGGAATGGGCGCGGGAGGCGGAAGACCGCGGGGCGGGCGAAATTCTTTTAACCTCCATGGACCGCGATGGCACCGGCGCGGGCTTCGACTGTGAATTGACCTGCGCGGTGAGCGAGGCCGTGCAGATTCCCGTGATCGCCTCGGGTGGCGCCCGCACTCCGCAGCATTTTGTGGAGGTATTCCAGGCCGGCAAGGCGGATGCGGCGCTGGCGGCATCCATCTTTCATTTCGGCACGCAGGACATTGGAGAATTGAAACAGCAATTAATCGCCGCCGGAATCCCGATGAGGTGGCCGTGCTGATTCCATCCATCGATCTCATGGACGGCAAGATCGTCCAGCTCGTGCAGGGGGAGCGCAAGGCCCTGGAGTTTGACGATTTCGACTCTTGGGCAGACCGCTTCCGCTCCTATCCCATCATTCAATTGATCGACCTTAACGCCGCCAAGAGAAACGGGGACAATCGGCAGCTCCTGCGCCTGTTCTGCGGCAAACTGCCATGCCAGGTCGGCGGCGGAATCCGCAGCGTTGACCGCGCCCGCGAGGTCTTAAGCCTGGGAGCGGCGAAGGTCATCATCGGCTCCGCTTTGTTTACAAAAACAGGAGTGGACCTGGAGTTCGCCCAGGGACTCGCCAAGGCCATCGGTCCCGACCGCCTGCTCTTTTCCGTGGATGCGCGCGCCGGCCATGTTGCGGTGCACGGCTGGAAGGAGGTAACGCAGGTAACCCCTGCGAAGGCGATAGCCCAGCTCCAGGATTTTTGCTCCGGCTTTCTCTATACCAATATCGATACCGAAGGGCTGATGCAGGGCTTTCCCATGCATGTGCTCGACGAGCTTCGCGCCGCTACTTCAAAGAAGATCATCGCCGCCGGCGGAATCACTACGAGGGAAGAGGTGAAGGCCCTGGAGGCCATAGGAGTGGATGCCGTGGTGGGAATGGCAATCTATACCGGCAGGATGAAGGTCTAGTTTCCTGCTTCAAAGTCCAGGACCACATGCGGAATCTTCGGATTCACAGCTTTCTTTTGTATGATGAGGAGTGGAGACGATAAAAGCATTCCCTCCCCAGGGCCCTGAACAGAATGTCTGACGAACTGGAAATTGGATTGCCGCATTCCGGGGCAGACGGGCCGCTGCGCTTTCCCTCGCGGCTGCTGCACAAATTTCCCCGATTCAAAGACTATGAGTGGGTCCTGAACTCTCCCACCGCGATCTTCTGGGTTGCCTTCCTGATACGCCTGATTGCGATGCGTATGATTCGCTCGTATCACATCCCTGTCGCCCTGGACCACATATCGTTCGGATATGAGATGGGCAGGGTTGCGCGCTCTATTGGAGCGGGCAAAGGGTTCAGCTCGCCGTATTGGATCAATACCGGTCCCACCGCCTGGTATGTGCCGGTTTATCCACTCATGCTCGCGGGCATCTTCAAAATATTCGGGACCTTCTCGCGCCTTTCCCTGATCGTTACCCTGGGGCTGAATTGTCTTTTCTCCGGGTTTACCGCGCTCACAATCTTTGGCATTGCTAAACATACTGTGGGGCGGCGGACCGCGCTCTGGTCGGCATGGGTATGGGCGCTCTTCCCGTATAACATGCAATGGGCGCTGAATTGGATTTGGGACACGAGCATCTCCGCCTTCCTGCTCAGCCTTGCCTTCTACTGGACGCTTCGCCTGCGCGGCTCTACCTCCTGGAAGCAGTTTGCCGTTTTCGGATTGATCTGGGGCCTCGTGGCCAACACCAACCCTACGCTTCTGGTCCTGCTTCCGGTATCGGTGCTCTGGCTGTTTTTTCATCAGCGCGCGCTGGCGCATCGCAGCCGCAACCTGCTGATTTGTCTTGCGCTCGTCATCGTCACCAGTCTTCCCTGGTGCCTGAGAAATTATGCTGCGCTGGGCTATTTCGGGCTGCGCGACAACTTCGGCGAAGAGCTCTATCTCGGCAATCACCTGTACGCGCAGGGATACAACATGTTCTGGGCGCATCCGTTATGGAACCCGGTGGAGCTGGAGAACTACCGCAGGGAAGGCGAGATCAAATTTATTCAGGAGCGCAAGAAGATCGCGGGGGCATACATTGCCTCGCATCCCGGGGAATTTGCCATCAACACCCTCCGCCGCATCGGCTACTTCTGGTCCGGGTCGCCGGATGAAAGCCGTGTAATCCCCGGAGAGATGCATCTCCGGATGTCCTTCCTGTTCACCACCGCGTTTTTAAGTTTTTGGGGATGCCTGCGGATGCGCAGAATGCGGGTTCGCGGCTGGTCGTTGTTCTTCTTCCTGCTCCTGCTCTATCCCGGCGTCTTTTACATCACCCACACCAATCCCCGCTATCGGCATCCCATCGAGCCGGAGATGACAATCCTGATCGTCTACCTGTTTTGCTCATCCAGGGACCAGGAACCGGTCTTTCTGCGCTCCGGAAAACAAAACAGAGATCTGCCTTTATATGCCGGCCGCGAAACATAGTCTGAAATGCCCGCCGGCGGATTGCAGGTACGCTTTCGAATTGAGCGCCCGCATTCTCTTGTTGACTATTGTTCTGCTGAGCGCGGTTTCACTTTCCGCCGCCACTCCCGCCCGGTCCAGCCATGCGCGCGTCGCCCGGCATGTCTACCTGGGCTTCGACCGGAACCTCTATCCCGGCGATGAGGATTTCGCCCTGCTGCACAAAACTTTTTCTTTCGTTGGATACTGGCTGAATAATCCTCCCGGCGAAAGGGCGAATACCTGGGAAGGGAAGCGCGCGGTGGTGGAAGCGCATGGCTTCGGGTTTGCGGTCCTATTTAACGCAAGGACCTATGCCGAACTCAAAGCCTCCGCGGATGCCGCTGCGCTGGGAAAGGCCGACGCGGAGCTTGCCGCAGCATCGGCACGCAAGGAAGGCTTCCCGGCCAGGACCATCATCTTTCTCGATGAGGAGGACGGCGGCCGGCTTCCTCCCGAGGAAATGGCTTACATCTATGCCTGGGTGGATGAAGTCGCCGCACACGATTATCGCGCTGGCATTTATTGCTCTGGCATTCCCGTGAAAGAAGGCGATGGAAACGTGATTGTCACCGCCGAGGATGTTCGCAGGCACGCGAAGGGCAGGCAAATCTTCTTCTGGGTAAGCGAGGACCAGTGTCCACCTTCGCCCGGATGTGCCTGCTCCCAGCCGCCACCATCCCCATCCGCGAGTGGCACGTCCTATGCGGAGATCTGGCAGTTTGCACAATCGCCGCGCCGGAAGGATTTCGCCGCAGCATGTCCGGCCAACTACTCTCCAGACGGCAACTGCTACTCGCCTCTGGACCGTGAGCGCCGGTTCTACCTTGACGTGGAGAGCGCGACCTCTCCAGATCCCTCCCACGCCCGCAGCGAGTCTTCCCAGCCGCGCCGGCCCTGAATCAAAGAGCTCTTATCTCCAATCGCAACCGGCCAGCTCAGGGACTGCGGGATCACAGGATGTTTACCGCCCGCGCCACCAGCAGGAGCGTGATGGTCAGCGAGATCAGCGACTGCACCATCATGAGCAGCTTGGCCCAGTGGGAGAGCACCTGGGTGTCGGTGGGCGAGAATGCGGTGCTTGTATTGAACGAGAGAAAAAGATAATCCACGAAATGCGGAGACCAGTTGGTGTGCTTCAGCATCATCTGCGGAAAGAGAAAAGCCCCTTCATGATGATGGTCCCGAGTATCGCGCGCGTTCGGCCCGCCCGCATCCAGCCGCCAGTACCACGAGGCAAATACGAGAACATTGGTGGACCACAGGGCCGCCGCTGACTTCAGCAGGTCAATCGGGGGCTCCTTGTGTTCGGCCACCGACATAATTAAAAGTCCGACCGAGAGGACCATCAGCACGGTCAGCATCACGTTCACCGCTATTCCCAGCCGGTGATTTAAATCGTGCCGTCCTGTCCGGCGCGCGAGAATGGTCGCGGCCATCCCCGCCAGGAGCACGCCTGTCAGCAGCCAGGTATGGCCAATGGTGAGAAAATCGGGAAGCGCGAGATAGAGCCCGATCGCGCCCAGCCATGCCATGGCCGCCGGCCAGCGGGGCTCGCGAAGTTGTCGAGTGGGAATCGTCGCTTGCGCCATAGTGGGGACTAAAGAAATCTCCGCCTTGAGGATTGAAAGATCGATTATCTACCACAGAGACACAAAGACACAGAGGATTTGGGATTCAAAGATGGACCATTAGCGCTTCGGTTCAGAAATTATCATCCCATCCAGATAATTCCAATTGCAGATTTGCCGGTTTTCAACTCCTCGTTTTTTTCTTCTCTGTGTCTCTGTGGTGAAACACTTGATTGATTTACTTAAAGGGTTACCGTAAACATCGATTTGCATTGAAATTCGCACCTCGAAACTCGGGTGGCAGGATTTTAGGTGTGATCTGATTGAAAAGCGCAAGCTGCAATGGTGGGCCCGGAGGGATTCGAACCCCCGACCAAGGGATTATGAGTCCCCTGCTCTACCGCTGAGCTACAGGCCCGCGCCGTCGAACGGTCTTTTTCAATGTAACGGAAACTCCGGCCAGTCGGCAATCCTCAGCTTCCATCTAGACTTTTAAAACTCGCTTGTTTGTTGGCACATGGTCCGATCGTTTCTCTTATCGCTTCGCCTCCATGGACTCGGCTTCGAGCAGCCGGCGCTGAAGGAAACGGCGTTCACTCTCGTTGCTGACCAGCTCCAGCGCGCGGCGATAGCTGCGGACGGCCTCCCCGCTCTTCCCCATGCGACGCAGCAGGTCGGCGCGGGCAGCGTGAAGAAGATGATAACCATCGAGATCGCTCGCGAGAGCGTCAATTGTTGCCAGTCCTGTTTCAGTGTCCCCCGCCATCGCCAGCGCCACGGCGCGATTCAGCGCGACCACCGGCGAGGGATGCGCGCGCTCGAGCTCCTCATACAGGCGAAGAATGGCGCGCCAGTCTGTATCCTCGGGCCGTGCAGCCTTACAATGTTCGGCCGAGATCGCGGCTTGCAGGGCGTAAGGGCCGCGACCCTTGCGAAGCGCCTCCGCCACCAGTGGCAGGGCTTCCGTAATCTGCTCACGCTCCCACCGGCTGCGGTCCTGCTCCTCCAGCACCACGATGTCACCGGCGGAATCGGTGCGCGCATTTCGGCGTGCATCGTGCAGCAGCATAAGCGCCAACAGGCCCACAGCTTCGGCCGGCGGATTCGGCGCCATCAGCATGAGGATGAGCCGTCCGATTCGGATCGCTTCCGCCGCCAGGTCGGTCCGGATCAGGTGTTCGCCCCGGGTGGCGACATAACCTTCGTTAAAAACCAGGTAGATGACTGTCAGCACCGCATCGAGCCGCTCCGCCATCTCCGCCGCGACGGGGACCGCGTAAGGAATGCGCGCGTCGCGGATCTTGCGCTTGGCCCGGACCAGCCGTTGTGCCATGGTCGCGGTGGGGACTAAAAACGCCCGCGCAATCTCTTCCGTCTCCAGCCCGCATAGCGTGCGCAGGGTCAGGGCGACTTGGGAATCGGTGGCGAGCGCGGGATGGCAACAGGTGAAAATCAGGCGGAGGCGCTCGTCGGGAATCTGACCGAGGTCGTCTCCCGGATGTCCGATGGCGGTTTCGGCTGCATGCGCAAGCTGCGGCTGGATCTTCTCCGCAAAGACGGTCTGCCGGCGGATGCGGTCGATGGCTTTATTGCGCGCGGTTTGCACGATCCACGCCCGCGGCAGCTCCGGTACGCCGGAGATCGGCCAGCGGTCTAATGCAGCCGCAAATGCCTCCTGGGCATACTCTTCCGCCAAATCGAAGTCGCCCAGCAGCGATATCAGCGTGGCGACGATGCGCCCCCAGTCAGAGCGGTAAACTGCTTCTACGGCGGCTGCGGCATCCACCGGCATATCCGATTTTAAGATTTATTTGCCGCAACTGTCGATTCCATTGCGTTCGATTCGATTCACCCATGGAGGAATACGCATTGAGATATATGTTGCTCATTTACGCGGACGAACAAGTCTGGACCGAGGCCGAACGCCAGCTCTGTTATGGCGAGTCGACCGATCTCGCGCATCAGCTCAAGGCCAAAGGACAATACCTGGGCGCCTCCCCGCTCCAGCCGGTTGCCACAGCGACCAGCGTGAGGGTCCGTGAAGGCAAGCGCACCGTGACCGATGGCCCCTTCGCGGAAACGCGAGAACAGCTCGGCGGCTTCTTCATGGTCGAAGCAAAAGACCTGGATGAAGCCATCGCCATCGCGGGCAGGATTCCCGCCGCGCGTAAAGGGACGGTCGAGATCCGTCCGGTGGTGGAAATCCCCGGCCTGCCCGGCGATTAATTTTTTTTGATTGTGTCGATTTGACGAGGCGCCATTCGACATACCTGTGAAGGCAAACGAGACGCCCTTCTTCGGGACGCCAATCGGGAAGAACCTCACGCCCGAACTGCGCGAAAATGAGCGGCGCTTGCGCGAGCAGATTGCCGCCCGGAAATAACGGGGACCGTATCGCCGCGAGTAAAGCAAGACGGAAATTTCGAGGCTTAAGAAAGAAAGGAGAAACACAATGGCAACAAATCCCACGCATGAACAGGCAGAACTCCAGTTGAAACTCTATGACCTTCGCCGTGAAGCTCGGCTGCGGCAGGCCCGAGACTGGTTCGCTAAGAACTACCACGCTGAGACGCTTGACGAAGCTTTGCGGATCGCACCCATGGGGACTGAGGCGGGCACATCATTCATGATGGTGGTCAGCTATTGGGACCAGGCCTGCGCATTCCTGAACCACGGCCTGCTTCACGAAGATCTGTTCTTCGAAACCAGTGGAGAGTTTTTCTTCGTTTGGGAGCGCGTGAAGCCGACCATCAAGGAAGGCCGCCAGCGCTTTTCGAACCCGCTGTTCCTTGCCCACCTGGAAAAAACCGCGTCCCGCTACGAGACGTGGATCGAAAAACGCGCCCCGGGACATGTCGCGGCGATGCGCCAGATGATGAACCAGATGCGTACGCAAATGGCCAAATCGGCGTAGTCTTCTCGTGCGATGCGGGGCTGGCTGCCCCGTATCGCACCAACTGTTTCCGGCTGCGGCAGAGTTTGGACTATCGGGGACGAGCGCCGCTTCGGCGGTGCGTCAGCTTTCAAGGGCTCAGCCCAATGCTTATTGCGCCTTACGGCATGGATGAATCCATGCCCGGTTACGTGTTCTTTATCTCAGCGCGGATCAAAATCGAAAAGCGAGCCCGCCGGTAAAATTGATGCGCTTCAGAAAGTTTCGCTGTGAAGCGGAATAGCATCCGTAAAAGGGATCGCAAACCTGTCCCTGCACCGAGTTGGCATAGGTGGGAATAAACCTCAGATCTCCGCGAAAGCCAAAGTGCTTCGACACATAATAGCGGGCGCCGCCTCCGGCGCTGAACGCAAAAGCGGTATTGCTGGTTTTATTGTCGTTCGACTCCTGAGTAAAGCCCACGCCGAGGGCGATATATGGGCGCATTTTGTTGGTTGAATCCTTCAGATCGAAAAGGATCCCAAACTGATATTGGTCGAAGTTGGTGTTGTAGGCCTTGAACCATTGGTTCAC
>CAYTQA010000025.1:0-15477 GCA_964439495.1 uncultured Terriglobales bacterium
CAGGGGATTTCCGGGTCAACAATCATCTGGCCCTGTACACCTCGATGGAGAATCTCTTAAGCCAGCGATACGATGCCGCCTTTGGATTTCCGGCGTTGCCATTTACCATTCGTTCCGGCATCAAAGTGACACTTGGAGGTGAATCATGGCGGCTGAAGTGATCGTCGCCAATGAATTGGCTTCCGGCAAAAGCGCTATAGAGGGAGATCAGGCCCGGCGGAAGCTTCCGCGCGCCCTGCTCACGCTTCCCACCGCCATCATTCTGCTGCTGGCAAGCATGATGATGAGCACTGTAGTCGGTGCGGTGCATATCTCTCCGCGGATGGTCGTCGGCGCCTTGACTGGAGATCACGCGGCAATCTCGCCCGCGGAGCGGACCATCCTCCTGCACGTGCGCTTACCGCGTATCTTCACCGCCGGCATTATCGGCGCGGCGCTCTCCCTGGCGGGCGTGCTCTTCCAGGGCCTCTTCCGCAACCCGATGGCGGAGCCGTATGTCCTCGGGACTTCGGGCGGGGCCGCTGTGGGCGCCGCCCTGGGCATGTTTCTTTTTCCCCATGGCTCGTTTCTTGGTTTCGGCGCTGGAGCCAGCTTCGCATTCCTGGGTTCCATTGCGACCATCTCTTTTGTCTATGCGCTGGCGCGCGCGGGAGGAAAGACCCCCATCGTGCCGCTATTGCTTGCGGGATTGGCGGTGAGCATGATCCTGAACGAAGCCAGCTCCGTGTTGATCTATTTGCGCGACGAAATTTCCTGGAACGCGCGTAACCTTTCTTTATGGCTGCATGGCTCGATTGCGGTGATTGAGTGGCCGCAGCTGCTCCTTGCAAGTGGAATGCTGCTGCTGGGGGCCTTGCTCTGTATTCCGCTGCGCCCGGTGCTGAACGTTTTTGCCCTGGGCGAGGATTACGCCCAGCAGTTGGGCATACGAGTGGAATTGGCGCGCGCAGCCGTTATTATTGTGGGCTCGTTGCTTACCGCCTCGGCTGTGCTGCTGGGAGGGATCATCGCTTTCGTCGGTCTGGTAGTGCCGCATATCGTCCGCTTGCTTGTGGGACCGGAACACGGAAGGCTGCTGCTGCTCTCCGCGATTTGTGGAGCGAGCTATCTTATCGTCGCCGATGCCTTCGCGCGGATCGTCATTGCTCCTTCCGAATTACCCGTCGGAATTGTCACAGCGTTTCTGGGAGCGCCCGTATTGCTCTATCTCCTTCGCAGAAGTAAACGGGAGTACATTTTGTGAATGCGCTTCTTGCTGTTCGCGGGCTGTCGTTCGGCTACAAGACCGGTCCAGTACTGGAAGACATCAGTTTTGCGGTGGCCGCCGGAGAAAGCGTGGCCGTGCTCGGGCCCAATGGCGCCGGGAAGACCACATTGCTGAAGATCTGTGCCGGGTTATTGCTTCCGCAACGCGGCGAAGTCTGCGTCGAAGGCAAGCCTCTGGCCCAATACAAGCGCCGTGAGCTGGCCAAACGCACGGCCCTGGTCCCGCAGGAAGTCCAGATTTCTTTCGATTTCACGGTGCAACAACTGGTGGAGCAGGGCCGAACACCGCATTTGTCATGGTTCCTGGGCAGCCTGCGGCCAGCAGACCGGAACGCCGTGCGCAGGGCGATGGAACTCGCAAATGTGGCCCATTTAGCTCCTCGTAATTTCAACGAGCTGAGCGGTGGCGAGCGCCAGCGGGTCAAGATTGCGCTGGGGCTTGCGCAGGAGCCGCAACTTCTCTTGCTCGATGAACCCACACAGCACCTGGACATTGGACGGCAGGCTGAAGTATTTTCCGTGCTTCGCCGGTTGAACGGTGCGGGCATCACGCTGATGGCCGCGGTCCACGATTTGCATATCGCGCGCGCGTATTTTTCTTCCGCGATCCTGCTGCGGCCCGATTCCACCATTTTTTACGGGCCTGCTGAATCCATTCTGACTTCGGGGGCGATTCAGGAGGCTTTTGGCCTGGATGGGACTGCGCAATGGCCTGCTCACGTTGTTTCGGACAGATGTATGCAAAACATTTCTTTGGGCACATCTCCCCAGGAGATCGAGCACTCATGGGTAGAAAATAAATTGTCCCAATAGATGGGGGTACTTATGAGCATAGCAACCAAGCGCGGGGACCGCGGCCAGACAGGATTGGTCGGCGGCGTTCGCGTTTCCAAGAGTAGTTTGCGGGTCGAGACCTATGGGACCGTCGACGAGCTGAACTCAGTCCTCGGTTTTGCCCGCTCCATTTGCCAGGACGCGGAGATCGCCGAACTCACCAAATCCATCCAGAAGGAGCTTTTTCAGGTAGGCTCGGCGCTGGCCACGCCACCGCAATCGCAGAAAAAGGAGCCTCCGGTCACGCAGGAGATGGTGGACGCGCTCACCGATCATGTGCACAGAATTGAAGGAGTCGAAGGCGTTCTCTCCGATTGGTCGATACCAGGAGAGCACGCCGCCTCGGCCGCCTACGATATGGCCCGCACTGTGTGCCGCAGGGCCGAACGCAGTGTGGTGCGGCTCACCGAATCGGGAGAAGCAGTAAACCCGATTGTGATTGCTTATCTGAACCGCCTTTCCGATCTGTTGTGGCTTTTCGGCAGGCTGCTTGAATTGCGCGCGGGCGTCAATGCTCGACTGCGCGATGAGGAACATAAAGGCCCACGCTGGTCGCGCGCATGGTAATCAGGTGCAAAGGCTGATCGATGGCTACGCGCTCTCTCATGGTATTGGGAACGGCATCGCACGTTGGCAAATCGCTGCTTACCGCTGCCTTCTGCCGCATCTTTGCGCGTCGCGGCTGCCGCGTGGCCCCATTTAAAGCGCAAAATATGTCGCTGAATTCCGCCGCTACCGTCGATGGCTATGAGATTGGGCGGGCACAGGCGCTCCAGGCTGAGGCGGCGGGAATCTTTGCCACACGGGAGATGAATCCTATTCTGCTGAAGCCCGATTCCGATAGCTCCTGCCAGATCGTTGCCGGCGGCCGCGTCTGGGGAAAGCTCTCGGCGCGCGACTATCATCGGCATCGCGTCGAAGAACTATTTCCGCTTGTGCTTGAAAGTTATCGCAGGCTGGCTTGCGAGAACGACCTGATCGTGCTGGAAGGCGCCGGCTCTCCAGCGGAAATCAATCTGAAAGCCCACGATATCGTCAACATGCGCATGGCCGAGGCCGCGGACGCCGCCTGTGTATTGGTGGGAGATATCGATCGCGGCGGAGTGTTTGCCTCCCTTCTCGGGACCATCGAGCTGCTTTCCGCTGAAGAGCGCGAGCGCATTCGCGGCTTTGTGATTAATAAGTTTCGCGGCGATCTCGGTTTGCTCACGCCCGGCATTCGTGAAATTGAAGAAAGATTACACAAGCCCTGCGTTGGGGTTGTGCCCTATATTCCCGGCCTGGACCTTGATGAAGAAGACAGCGTCAGCCTGGAATCAGCGAAAAACGGCGGCAGAGCAGCCGCGTGGAAAGACAGCGATGATGGAAACCGCGCGCTGCGCATCGCCGTCCTGGCGCTTCCTTATCTCTCCAATTTTACCGATTTCGATGCTCTTGCCGCTGAGCCGAGTGTCTCATTGGATTTTGTGGACGCGCCTGAACAGATCCAACATGCCGATATCATTATTATTCCGGGGACAAAACAAACGATCCATGATTTCCATTGGCTAAAAAACTCCGGATTGGCCGATGCAATTAAACATCATGCGCGCAACCCATTGGTGGCAGGCATTTGCGGCGGCATGCAGATGATGGGCGTCCGCATCGCCGATCCTTATTGCATGGAAGGTGGAGGCGAAGTCAGCGGCCTCGGCCTGCTTCCCATTCATACGACGCTTGCCCAGGAAAAAATTACGGCGCAGGTCAACGCTCGGCTAAATTCAGAGACCCTATTCGGTGTTCCCATCCCTACGCGGGAAACCACGGGATACGAAATCCATCTGGGCGAGACCGCATACGAAACCGGCGCACAGCCGATCTTCCTGATTCGCCGCCGCAACGAATCGCGGGCCTTGCCGGATGGAGCCCAGGACTACAGTGGACGATGCTTTGGCACGTATCTGCATGGGCTCTTCGATGATGACGGCTTTCGCCATGGTTTCCTTTCCAACGCGAGGGCCGCATGCCAGCTTCGTCCCACATCCGATTTTATTTTTCGTGCAAAACATCGGCAAGCCGAGCTCGATCGTCTCGCCGATGTAGTGGAACAGTCCGTGGATCTGGATACAATCTGCGGCTGGCTGGGATTTTCGTCACGCCATCTCCATGAAAGGTCCGCCTCCGAAGCCCTCCTATGATCACCCCAACCACGCTCGCGGGCAGCTTCATCGTTGATCTTGTTTGCGGAGATCCGGAATGGCTCCCGCATCCGGTCCGCCTGGTTGGCAAGGTTGCCGACGAGTTGGAAAAGCCGGTCCGCCATTTCGTTCGTGGTCCGCGGCAGGAATTGATTGCCGGCGCATGCATGTCGGCTGCAATCACCGGTAGCGTCTTTGCCGCGGCATACATCGCGCTCAGGGCCGCAAGGCGCAGGGGACGCCGAGTGGCGCGAGGAGCTGAAATCCTTCTGGGATGGACGACGCTTGCTCTGCGCAATCTTCTAAGCGAGGCGGAAAATGTCATCCTGGCGGTTGAGAGTGGGGACCTTGTGCTTGCGCGCAAGCGGCTGGCGCGCATTGTAGGACGCGATACTGAAGGCCTGGACGAACATGAAATCGCGCGCGCTGTGATCGAAACCGTGGCTGAAAGCACCTGCGATGGCGTAATCGCTCCCATGTTTTACCTTGTGGTTGGCGGCGCGCCGCTTGCGCTCGCTTTCAAGGCGGTGAGTACGCTCGATTCGATGATTGGCCATCGCAACCAGCGTTACTTGTATTTTGGGCGGGCGGCCGCGAGGGCGGATGACATCATGAATTACCTGCCAGCTCGAATATCATCCGCCGCGATTGCGCTCGCTGCGAATTTTGTGGCCGGAACCGGTTCCCGGAGAGCGCTCGCAATCTGGATGCGCGATGGGGACAAGCACTCAAGCCCCAATGCGGGCCAATCCGAAGCCGCCATGGCTGGAGCGCTTCAGGCCCGCCTGGGTGGGACAAATTCATACGATGGCGAACTGCATCCGGGGCCTCACTTCGGCGCGGAATTTGACGCTCCAACCACCCTCCACGCGCGCCAGTCCTTGAAACTTGCCTTTGGCGCATCGGTGATCGCGTTGGCATTCGGCTGCGCTCTTTCATTATGGAGGGGCCGTGAACACTGATTCAGCCACGGGCATCGCAGAATCGAATGGGACGGTGCACGGCGGAAATGTCGAGCAGGTTGCGCTGGCTTACGGACTGCGTCCTGAAGAGATCGTCGATTTCAGCGCCAACATCAACCCGGCTGGCCCTCCCCCGCGCGTGATGGCGCGCCTGGCCGAGCTGAGCGGCAATGCTGAATTGCTGTCCCGTTATCCTGAGCCCGATTGCCGATCTTTACGCGAAGCTCTCGCAACTTATGCCGGCGTGGGTCCTGAATGCGTGGTTGTGGCCAATGGAAGTGCCGCATTGATGGATGTTGTATTACGGGCCGTGCAGCCCAGGCGCTGTTTATTGCCGGCGCCCGCTTTCAGTGAATATCAACGCGCCCTCGGCGCCGCAGGCTGTAAGTACATTCCATTTTTCCTTGATCCGCATCAGGACTTTGCCCTGAATGTGGATGCTTTTGAATTGGCCTGGCGTCAAAATAGTTGCGATCTCTGCATTATCAATAATCCGCATAATCCTTCCGGCAGCGTCATCTCTTCCGAAGCTTTATTGGATCTGTCACGCAAGGCCGCCGCCGATCAAGTCACGCTTTTACTTGATGAAGCTTTCATTGAATATGCGCCCCACGCCAGCATCAGCTCCGAGGTGGCTCGCTTATCTAATGTTGTGGTGCTCCGCTCTGTCACAAAGTTTTATGCCCTCGCCGGAATGCGAGTGGGTTATGCCCTGGCGAATCGAAAGCTCGCAACCCTTCTTTGGCGGCAAGTCCCTTCCTGGCCGGTTTCCACACTGGCGATGATTGCCGCAGTCGAGGCTTTGTCCGATGTAGACTACGCCGAACGCGCCCGCCTGAGCTGTGCCTCGGAGCGTAAGTGGCTTTCTGAAATGTTGGGCCAATTAGGTTTCCAGGTCTTCCCTTCGGCGGCAAATTTTTTATTCATGAAGCGGCATCCTGAGGCTCCGCCCGTCTCATCCTTGTACGAGCGGTTGCTTGTGGAACATCGCATTCTGATTCGTGATTGCGATAGTTACGCGGGCCTTGAACCGGGAATGTATATGCGCCTGGCGGTAAAAGACCACGATGCAAACCTGAAACTGATTCATGCGCTGAAGGAGGCGCTTGCATGAGGAACGATCTCCTGAAAATCATTCCGCGGATTGCCCCAATCGAACAGAGCTGGATGATCCGGGCCCGGGAACGGCAGGACTGTCTGACCAAGCCGCCTGGAAGTTTGGGCAGGCTGGAAGAGATTGCCGTCCGCATGGCCGCCATCCAGCAGACCCTCGCGCCCAATGTGGACCGCAAACGGATTGCCGTCTTTGCCGCCGACCATGGCGTGGCGGAAGAAGGAGTGAGTCCCTATCCGGCTGAGGTCACCGCGCAGATGGTGGCAAACTTCCTGCGCGGAGGCGCTGCCATCAACGCCTTAGCCAAAACGGCTGGAGCCGATTTGGTGATAGTTGACGCCGGCGTGAAATCGCCAATTCCCGCAATCGAAATCTCCGGCAAACACATTCAATTCCTTCAGAAGCCGGTCCGTAACGGAAGCCGCAACTTTACCCGGGGACCAGCCCTCACTGCGGAGGAGACTGCCTCCGCAATCGAGCTCGGGTATGAAGTTGCCGCCGAGGCCAAAAAAGCTGGGGTGAAGCTGATCGGAATAGGAGAAATGGGGATTGGCAACACGACGGCAGCAGCCGCTATTACCGCCGCGCTTACCGGCTTGCCGGCGGCAACGGTCACCGGACGGGGCACTGGAGCGGATGACGAACTCCTGGCCAGAAAGAGCTTCATTGTGGACCAGGCCTTGCGTTTGCACTCACCTGACCCTGATGACGCGCTCGGCATTCTACAGGCTTTCGGGGGCTTGGAGGTGGCCGGGCTGGTTGGCCTGTGCCTGGGAGCAGCCGCGGCTCGCATCGCAATTATTTGCGACGGCTTCATTGCCACTGCGAGTGCTGCATTGGCGGTGCGCCTGTTCCCGGCAAGCGCTGATTACATTTTTGCGGCCCACCTCTCGACTGAGCCCGGACACGCGGCGCTGCTTCGCATCGTGGGCCAGGAACCTCTGCTCAAGCTGGACATGCGATTAGGGGAAGGCACCGGAACAGCTCTGGCAATGAACATCATCGCCGCCGCGGTCAATGCGTTTGTCGAAATGGCGACCTTTGAATCGGCTGGGGTAAGCGATCGGCAGGCGCTTGCGGAAGAGGTTGCAAAGTAATGCGACTTGCCATGAATCGAGCAAAAGCATGATGAAAGGATTGCGGGACCTGCTCTCGGCCTTTCAGTTCATGACCCGGCTGCCCCTTCCATCGGTGTCAACGCAACCCGCGCCGCTCTCGCGCGCCGCTAAGTTCTTTCCCATCGTGGGGCTTGCGATTGGCCTGGGAGCTGCCGGGCTTCACCGGATGTTGAGCGGCCATGTCAGCCGGCCCATCCTGGCCGTCACAGTACTTCTTTATCTGGTCCTGATAACCGGAGGGCTGCACGAAGATGGCCTCGCCGATGCCGCCGATGGATTCGGCGGGGGATGGACGAAGGACAAAATCCTCCTTATCATGCGCGACAGTCATATTGGCGTTTATGGAGTGATTGCCGTTACGCTGTCGCTTCTGGCCCGCTATGTTCTGTTGGGCGAATTGGCCGCTGTACGATTTTCGTCCTATGTGATTGCGGCGCATGTTCTGTGCCGGTGGACCACTCTTCCACTGGGAGTATTCCTGCCACCCGCGCGTCAGGAAGGCCAGGGAGCGCAATTGGCGCAGCGGACCTCGATTCCCTCTCTCATCCTGGCCACCGTGATAACTCTTGCGATTTGCTACTGGCTGCTGCGGACACAGATGTGGCCCCCCGTTGTGGTCACCGTGATCTTGACCCTGCTCACAGCGGCTTATTATCGTAGTCAAATCGGCGGGGTGACGGGCGATTGCTTCGGAGCGACCAACCAGCTCACTGAGATTGCCGTCTACTTCTGCGGGATATTGGCCTCATGAGCGCTCTCGCCAGTCAATCCACGGTACTGCTTGTACGCCATGCCCACACGGAAATGGCGGGCCGGTTTTGCGGACACTCCGATCCGGACCTAAGCCCACGGGGGCAACAGCAATTAGAGGAAATCGCGCAACGAATTGCGGAGTGGCCTTTCGCTTCGGTTTATTCGAGCAGCCTGATGAGGGCCCGCCGGACCGCCCAGGCCGTCGCGGCATCAAGAGGCCTGGAGGTCAACGTTCGCGCCGGGCTCAATGAGATTGATTTCGGGGCCTGGGAAGGCCGATCCTGGAGCGAGATTGAGTCCCTTTATCCAGAGGATGCCGCTCGCTGGCTCAACCATCATCCCACCGGGGCAGCTACGGATGGCGAGCCGTTCGCGGTTTTCCAGTCACGTGTGCTGCAGGAACTTCAATACGCGGCGGACGCAGCTCAAAATAGTTGTGTTGTGATTGTGACCCATGCGGGGTTTATCCGCACCGCGCTGGTTGCAGCGGCAGGAATGAGCGCTGCGGATGCCTGGAAGCTGCCCCTGGACTATGGGTCAATCACGGAGCTCAATTACTTAAAGAAAGCTCGCGGTTCAGGGATATGGCGCCGGGTTTTGTGCGCCATGCATGTTTTGCCTGAGAACACTCATGTTTGACGGACCCGAGTTCGATAAAACTTTTCGCAGCCAGTTTGAAGAGTTGCTCAAATGGAGGCGGGATGTTCGCAGCTTTCGCAGCGATCCGGTTGACCCGCAACTGATCGAGCACCTGATAGCCCTGGCCTCTCTCGCTCCCTCCGTCGGATATAGTCAGCCCTGGCGATTTGTCCTGGTGGAGTCTCCTGAATGCCGCGAATCCATCCGCGCCAACTTTGAGCGCTGCAATCGGGAAGCTCTAAAGTCGTATTCGGGGGAAAAGGCGCAGCTTTACGCCAGCTTGAAGTTAGCGGGCCTGCGCGATGCTCCGGTGCATCTGGCGGTCTTCCTGGACCGGCATACGGATTGTGGCAGTGGATTGGGGCGGACCACCATGCCGGAGACGCTGGAATACTCGGCAGTTCTGGCTGTCTATACCCTCTGGCTGGCCGCGCGCAGTTACGGATTGGGCGTTGGCTGGGTTTCGATCCTCGATCCAGTGGACACGAACCGCGGCTTGAACATCCCTGACGACTGGAAATTGATCGCCTATCTTTGCGTCGGATATCCCAGAGAGGATGCTTCCATTCCCGAACTTCTCCGCAGCGGGTGGGAAGCCAGATTGCCGGCAACGGAAATCCTGGTCCGGCGCTGAGGCCATCGTGCTTCCCTCCTCTGCTGCATCGCAGGCAAGCGGCGGCTTCCTTCTCGCAAACAAAAGGCGCGCACTCCGCGAGGAGTGCGCACCTTTAAGAGACTGCACTTGTTGCTTTAGCTGGTTTGCTGCCGGTTGGTTGCGGTCCCGGTGAATTTGCTCGAATGAACTAAGTAAACGGCGAGACGCGATAGTGTTAAGATGATGACCGCGCGATTGCCGCGTTTTTGTCGTTAAAGGCGGGCAGCCCATTTGCAATCCATGAAACACATTGCTCGACTTCTCCTCTTCTTCCTGCTGCTTCCACTTACCATTACAGCGCAGGCCCCAGTCCAGGCCGACCGGGGAGGCCTGCAGAGCCTAAGCGATGCGGACCAGCAACGGTTCGAGCAGATCAAGGCAAAACACGACCGCGGCGAACCATTGACCCCGGAAGAGCGGCAGTTCGCCCAACGCATCCTTCAGCTCAGAAATCAGCAACAGGCGACGGAGCGGTTCGCGGAGTACGCGAAGACACATCCGCCACGCGAATCGGTCGGGCTTGTGCCTCTGACCGAGCTGGGCAAGGGCACGTATCAAGGTGAAGCAGGCGGATTGTATCGCGGTGGAGAAAACACGCCGCCTCCGAAACATCTCGAGGCTGGCGAAGCGCTGGCGCGGAGCATTGTTCCGCTTGATCCACAGGGGCGCAAGGCTCCCGATGGCAGGATTGTGCTCCTCTCCATCGGCATGTCGAATACCACTCAGGAATTTCAAACATTCCGCGAGCTGGCTGCGGACGATAAGGATTTAAATCCGAATCTCGCCCTGGTGGACGGCGCGCAGGGTGGCCAGACGGCAACAATCACTGCGAACCCGAACTCCAATTTCTGGAGTGTCGTCGACCAGCGCCTGAGCGCAGCCGGAGTCACCAAATGGCAGGTTCAGGTGGTGTGGCTGAAGCAAGCTAACGCTCAGCCCACCCAGCCATTCCCGGTCGAGGCGCAGAGGTTGAAGCAGGACCTGGTCGCCACGCTTCATAATCTCCACGATCGGTTCCCGAATCTGAAGATTGCATATCTTTCCAGCCGCATCTACGCGGGTTATGCGGTTACTCCGCTGAATCCGGAACCGCATGCGTACGAAAGCGCCTTCGCAGTGAAATGGGTAATTGCCGGGCAAATGGAAGGCCAGCCAGAGCTGAATTTCGATAGAGCAAAAGGTCCGGCTCGCTCTCCATGGCTCGCATGGGGCCCATACCTCTGGGCGGACGGAACGAAAGCACGCAAAGATGCGCTGGTATGGCTCCGCGAAGATTTCGGTCCGGATGGCACTCATCCCAGTTTGTCGGGGCGCAAAAAGGTCGCAAAGCTCCTGCTCCAGTTCTTCAAGACCGATCCCACTGCTCGCCCCTGGTTTCTTAACCAGCATCCTGCTGGCTGAGTAGGCGCACCCAATAAGTTTGAGCAGTATTGCCTTCGTTCCTCCCGATGGCCTCCGATTTCTCTATTGTTATAACTTCTCTCGCTTGGTTCCAACAGGTGAGTCGAATCTTTCGGATGGATTATAGACGTCGGTCTAACAACTTGGTTGTGATCGCGATCGTCCGCATTACGAAAAAATAGCTCACGCGGAAAACTCTGTACGTGAAATTACCGGCGACCGGCGCACCAGCAGCCAATGGATGAGTGCGATCAGAAAGGTTGCGGCAAGAATCAGGGACTTGCTCAGATCAACCCCGGCAAGCAGCGCCAGGCAAATGGCGATACCCAGCGCGGCAAATAGCGCTCCTCCAGGAAGCCGAAACGCCGCCGCTCCCGGCTGTTTTCTTCGCAACACCGGCAGGGCCGCGCACACCAGTCCGTAATAGAGAAGTCTTCCCACCGCCGAAAGCGTTACATTCCACGCGAAGCTCCCCAACAATGCGAGCAGCCAGATCAACACCGAGAACGCAACGATGGAGAAATGCGGGGTCCTGAACCTGGGATGCACGGTGGCAAACCACTGCGGAAAATCTCCTCCCTCGGCCAAAGCGACCGTCATGCGCGGGACCGCCAGCACGTTGGCGCTGAGATAGCCCACAATGGAAAGCAGCACCCCAGCGGAGATCAGCGCGGCGCCACCGTCTCCCATGAATACGCGGGCCACATCGGCGAGCGGACGGGCGCTGTGCGCGGGATCGGGAAGCACCCCCATCACCACCCACTGGACCAGCGTGTAAATAAGAATGACCGTGCCTATGGCGACGAACAGCGCGAAGGTCACATCGTGGCGCGGGTCTTTGGCCTCGCCCATGGGGATCAGCGCGGACTCGGCGCCGCCGTAAGAAAAAATGAGCAGCAGCATGGTTTGCAGCCACGCGTTGGCGCTAGCCGGAGCAGTCGCGCCATGAGGCACACGATGCGTGGCGATCAGGTAGAAGCCTCCGGCAAGGCAGACAATCCCCAGAGGCAAGAGCTTGGCGATGACGGCGGCGCTGCTCACCCGGGCGCCGGCCTTCACGCTGCAATAATTCACGATCGTCAGCGTCCCGAGAAGCAGCGTGACCACCAGAACTCTTGGGACAGGCTGCGTGGCTTGCGGCCAGAATTCGCCCAGGTAAATCACCAGCAGATTGGCGGCAGCCGCGGTAGCGGTAAGGCGGACCAGCAGCGTGAACCAGGCCACCTGGATGCCAGCGAAACGGCCAAACGCCGTGCGGATGTACAGGTAGGTCCCGCCGGCCTGGGTAAACCGGGAGGCAACTTCGGCATAGCAGGCCATGATCACCGCAATGCCCACGCCGGCCAGCGGCACCGCCAGAAGGCTCGCGCGGCCAACCTTGCCGGCGAGGATCGAAGGCAATCCATAGACCGCGCTGCCAATGATGGAGTTCACAACCAGGGCAGCCAGGCTCCAGCGTCCGATGACACGCGCCAGGGCGGGATGGATCTTTTGCGTCACTCGGTCGCTTGTACCATAATTCCGCCGAGGAGCCTATCGATATTTGATTGTGGGGGAGTCCGTCGCTTTTCGCATGAAGATGGCGGAGATTTTATGTTAGGAAAGCTTTAGGGTGCATTAGGGACAGGAATATTCTCGAGGTCCTTCGACTTACGCCTGGATAACAGAGGTTGTTGTGATCGCCATGGAACATCCCACTCGGTTCCACTACAATTGTGCTGCAATTTGGTGGAGGATGCCATGCTGAAGCCCATCCTTTTTATTGTCGCGCTGATCATCGTGGTGCTGGTTGGGGTGGTATTGACGAAGCTGTACAACTATCCCAAGGCGCAGATTGCAGGCGCCACGGGGAGTCCCGCGCCCGACTTTACGCTCCCGGACGCGCAGGGCCAGCGGTTCACGCTATCATCGCAGCGCGGGCACAAGGTCGTGCTTTATTTTTACCGTGGATACTGGTGACCGTTCTGCATGAAGCAACTGCGCGAGTTCGCGCGGCGGAAATCCGATTTTGACGCGCTGAATGCGCGCCTGGTGGCCATCAGCGTCGATGACCTGGAACATGCCCGCAAGGCATGGGACGAGGTCGCGCATCACAACGTCACGGTGCTGAGCGACCCGGAAGCGCAGACCATCAAGCGCTATGGGCTGCTGCACAGCCAGGGACATAAGGGACAGGACATCGCCCTGCGGGCCACGATCGTTATCGACGAACGCGGAGACGAAATCTTCCGCCGCGTCAGCAGTTCCGTGCCCGACATTCTCACCCCGGATGAGGTGCTCGCCAAACTGCGGTGAAAACAGTTTTTGGAACAGTTTCGAGTTTCAGGTTTCCAGTTCCAAAGGCTGGCCGCTGATTCGAATGGTTGAAATAATTTCACGAATACGTAACAGGCCTGACTTCAGTCAGGCCGCTAGCTGCCCATAAAATCCGGCTTCAGCCGCTGCGTTCATCGATCGGCAATTGATGCCGCTCCGCCTGCTGCGCCCCGGCCTTGGGCAGAGCAGTATTTTTATCGAGTCTTTTCTGCAGGGATAAAAGTGCCCTGTTACGCGCCGCCATTTCTGAACTCTCTCAAAGCCCATGGGATGACTCAAAGTTTCCGCTGCGGTAATCTGTTAAGTTGCACTTCGATAGCGTTTTAACCTGCAAAATATGCAAGCCAAGGTGCTGAAGATCCATCCCAAAGACAACGTCCTGGTCGCGCTCAGCGACTTGAAGGCCGGAGAACAGGTCCATGCGGCGGGTGAGACCCTGGCGCTGAAATCCGCCGCGCCGGCAAAACACAAGATTGTGATCGAGGACCGCGCGGCCGGCGACCCCATCATTATGTACGGGGTCCTTGTGGGCAAAGCCGCCCAGCCGATACAGCGGGGCGAGCTGCTTACCACCCGCAACGTGCAGCACGATGCCGCGGCGGTGACGGGCAAGTCGGCGGCCTCTCACTGGACGCCGCCCGATGTCTCTAAGTGGACGCAGCGCACATTCATGGGCTTTCACCGCTCCGATGGGCAGGTAGGCACGCGAAACTACTGGGTAGTAGTGCCGCTGGTCTTTTGCGAAAACAGGAACGTCGCCGTGATCAGCCGTGCATTTCAGGAGGAGTTGGGTTTTGCGCCTCCACAGATCTATCGCCAGCAGGTGGCGGAGCTGCTGCGGCTGTATCGCGAAGGCCGGAGTGAAGAGATCCTGCAGCATCGCAGCGAGCGTCCCGGGGACGGCCCGCAGCAGCGCCGGCCCTTTGAAAACGTCGATGGAATCAAGTTCCTCACCCATGAAGGCGGATGCGGAGGCACTCGTGCGGACTCCGCCAGCCTGGCGGCCCTGTTGGCCGGTTATATTCATCATCCCAATGTGGCGGGGGCGACTATTCTGAGCCTGGGCTGCCAGAACCTGCAGGTCCCATTGCTTCACCAGGAGCTCAAGAAACGCAATCCTCAATTCGATAAGCCGCTGTTCGTGCTGGAGCAGCAGCAGAGCGGGACCGAGTTCTCCATGCTTTCGGAGGCGATCCGGAAGACCTTTGTGGGGCTGATCGAGGCAAACAAGTGCGTGCGCGCCCCGGCGCCGCTTTCAAAACTTTCAATTGGATTGAAATGCGGCGGCTCGGATGGGTTCTCCGGCATCTCAGCCAATCCCGCGATCGGTCATTTAGCGGACCTGATTTCGGCCCTCGGGGGCAAGGGCATCCTATCGGAGTTTCCCGAATTGTGCGGGGTCGAGCAGGAGCTTGTAAACCGATGCACCACTCCGGAAGCTGCAACACGATTTCTCGATCTCATGAAGACCTACAATGCCAGGGCAAAGGCGGTCGGCTCGGGATTCGATATGAATCCTTCCCCGGGAAACATTCGCGACGGTCTTATTACCGATGCCATGAAATCGGCGGGAGCAGCCAGGAAAGGCGGCGCCTCGCCGGTGACCGCGGTGCTCGACTATCCGGAATATGCGACCGAGCCGGGCTTGAATCTGCTGTGCACGCCGGGCAATGACGTGGAAGCGGTGACAGGCCAGGTCGGTTCCGGCGCAAGCGTTGTGCTGTTTACCACCGGACTTGGGACCCCGACCGGAAATCCCATCGCGCCCGTAGTCAAGATTTCAACTAACACCGGCCTGGCAAAACGCATGCCCGACATCATCGATATCGATACTGGCCCGATCATCTCCGGAGAAAAAAGCGTCGCCGAGATGGGGGAAGAGGTCCTGGAGCTGGTGATCAGGGTCGCGAGCGGCGAGGTGAAAGTAAAAGCCGAGATGTTGGGGCAGGATGATTTTATTCCATGGAAGAGAGGGGTTTCTCTGTGATGACGGCGGTGAAGCAGGAGGGGATGTTCAGGCTGGACGGCAAGACCGCCATCATAACCGGCGCGGCCAGTGGAATAGGACATGCGATTGCCGAGACCTTCGCCGCGAACGGCGCGTCGGTCCATATCCTCGACCTGGATGAAGCCAGGGCCGAGGCTGCGGCATCTGCGATTCGCGAGCATGGCGGAAAAGCGTCCGCGCACGCCTGCAATGTGACCGACCGGCAAAACGTCGGCCAGGTCTTTGAGCGGATCA
>CAYTQA010000026.1:0-1358 GCA_964439495.1 uncultured Terriglobales bacterium
CTCCATCGCCGGTCTGATGCTGACGACCGAAGCCTTGGTCAGCGAGCTTCCGGAAGAGAAGAAGGAAGCTCCTATGCCGGGCGGCCACGGCGGTGGCATGGGCGGCATGTACTAAAAACCACTTCAGGCGCATCGCGCCTGGGACCGCTCTACCGAAGCCCCACAGAAATGTGGGGCTTTGTTTTGTAGCCGCGGGTCACTCACGTAAAGGAAAAAAAGCCCCGGACTTTTGAGCCCGGGGCTTCCATTCCGCGCCAGATTTCTAATTCATGCCACGTGGCGGCGGGCCTTCGCTGCCACAGGTTTATGCTCTACCTGGCCAACCGCCCGGCCAGCGGCATGGGTCCAGAATTGCACTTCGGTCTGGGACGGTCCTTGCTGGAAATATTTATTTTGCCAGTCCGCTGTGGTTTGCAGACCGTTCCATGCATGAATGCCGGCGTTCTGCACTAGGAAGCGCCAGCGATAGTGGTCATACACATCGAGCACGTGTGTCGAATAGGCCTTCGCCAGTTGCGAGTTGCCCTGCTTGATGACCAGGTTTTCGTCGTTCGCGTAAGACGCGGTGTATCCCAGGTTGTGACTGCCGGTGATCACCACGCAGTTGGGGGAGAGTGGATCAATCACCACGATCTTGTCGTGAATGATGGCATGAGCGCCGGGAGAGCTCTTCAGCAGCTCCTTTGCCCAGTAGGAGAATTCGTCCTGGATCGCGGTGGCCGCGACCACGTCCTGCACCTGCTCCGGCTCCTGGGTGTCCTGATGATATAGCTCGGTGTAGTACTCCTGGCTGGCCTTGGGATCGGTGACCGCGCCGCGCACAAACAGGTTGGCGTTCTTGGCCTTGGCCGCGCTGATTGCATCCACCACGCTGGGATTGCCCGGCTGGAAGAGCAGAAAGAAGATCGCCTGCTGGGCGTCGCCGATCAGCTTGAATACCGTGTCCATATCTGGAGGAGCGGCGGGGTTCTGCGCCGGCTTTCTCTGCTGTTTGGTGTTGGGTGAAAACCATATCTGGGAAGTGTTCGTGTTATAAGCGACTTTGGAGTTGGTGGATCGGAACGTGGGACCCTGTTGTGCGCCATCGGCGCGCAGGCGCTTCCAGTAATCGAAATAGACCGCCGCAATATTGGGATCGTTGACGATCATCGCATTGTTGCTTTGCGCGCAGAGCGCCGTGCTGGTCCAGTTCGTGCTTCCGGTCAACACCGATTGTGCTCTGCCTTGCTGGTCCACATAGACCATGAATTTGTTGTGGCCGATATGTCCCGAGCCCAACATGCGATTGGTGATGTCCACGCCTGCCTGATGCAGGGCGGCGCGCGAATCCTTGTCGGTGGCATCATCGGGACCGGTAT
>CAYTQA010000026.1:1368-15370 GCA_964439495.1 uncultured Terriglobales bacterium
CAGCTCCTGGTCCTGCAATTCATAGAAGGCGCAGTAGCAGTTACCGCCCTTGGTCTTGGCCTGTTTGAGCAGGCTGGTAAGCGCGTCGATCATCTGCCCGGCAAGCTGTTGCCGCAATCCATCTCCGGGGGTCTGGATGTGCTGGATAAGCGATGTGTACGATGGGCCGCTGCCGCTCTGGGGAAGCATATGGGCAACATGTTGTGTGGAGAGGATTCCGCGATTGAAGTAAGCCAGTGTGGCATCGTCGGTGGCCGCCGTAAGTTGCACGTGTTCGACTGTAAGAGTATCGGCGGAAGCCTCCAGGTTTCCAGGCGTGCCGATCATTGGGATCACTTCGTACTTATAGGTCTTTCCCCGTTGCGCGGTAAAGTCGCGCCAACTGAATTTCTGGACAGGCCATTCATCCGTGGTTTTTGCCTGCCAGTCAGGATTCTGTCCTCCTTGAAAACCCACCCACGCCGGCAGCGGCTCGGTTGTTCCCGTCTCGTCCGTGCGGTGGATGCTGAAGCCGAGGCAGTTTGGGATTGCCTGATCGTAGGACCAGGCAAGAAATACTACATCGTTGTTTAAGGTAAAGGTGATGCTTTTCACAGGGTCCGCCTCCTTCGTTAATTAACACGCAGCAGCATACTCCAGTTTCAGGAGGAGAATAGGCCTGAAAACGGGAATATTTGAGCTTCTCCCGTTTGGGAATGGTTTCAGGTTTCAGTGGCTAAAAGGCGCGCTACTCTGCTAAAGTAGGCGTTAGTCCCCGCAACCCAAGTATTTGCATGCCTCCTTCCTCAAAATCCTCGTCCTCGCTGCGGGCCTCCTTGAAGGACCAGGTCTCTCTGGCCGCTTTAATCACTGACTATGCGGCCGAGGGCCTTTTCCTGCTGGATGAGGCGGGGCGACTCATGTTCATGAACAAAGCCGCCGGCCAGATCCTGGGTTTCGCTCCGGAAGAACTGCTGGGGGGGGATTTTCATGGCAAGGTCCACTTCAAATATCCCGATGGCACGCCGTATCCAGCCTCGGAATGTCCCCTGCAAAGGGTTTTCGAGCGCGGCCACGTACTGAAAAATCATGAAGACGTATTCTTCCGTAAGGACGGAACGCCGGTTGCGGTGGCCTGCTCCACCGCGCCCATTATTGAAAACGGAGATGTAATCGCCGCCGTGCTGCTGGTGCAGGAGCTTACCGAAAGCAAGCGGATCGAGTCCGCCCTCGCCGAAAGTGAAACCAGGTTCCGCGCTGTCGCCGATACCGCCCCCTGCGCCATTTACATCCATGACGGAAAGAAGTTTCTTTACGTGAATTCCGCGGCGGAGAAGATCAGCGGTTATACCAGCGCCGAACTTCTGGAACTCGATATCTGGAAGCTGGTCCATCCCGAGGACCATCCCATGGTGTTTGAGCGGGCCTTGCACCGGTTTGCCGGAATGGCCCCGGTGGACCGCTATGAATACAGGATTGTGTGCAAGGACGCCAGCCTGCGGTGGGTGGATTTCAGCGGAAGCACAATCCAGTTTGGCAACAAACAGGCCATTCTGGGCACGGCCTTCGATGTGACCGAAAAGAAGACCGCGGAAGAGGCCCTTCGATTGTCGGAAGAACGCTTTCGCATGATGGCCGAGCAGTCTCCTCTAAGTGTGCAGATTCTCTCCCCGGATGGGCGGACGCTTCGCGTCAATCCTGCCTGGGAAAAAATGTTTGGGGTGACCCTCGAGATGCTGGAGGACTACAACATCCTGGAGGACCCGCAGTTGGTGGAGCAGGGCATCATGCCTTGCATCAAACAGGCGTTCGCCGGGAAGGCGTGTCTCATTCCTCCCATTCCATACGTTCCCGATCGCGGTACCTTGGTGGGCCAGGTGCGATATCTGCGCGCTTTTATTTATCCGGTAACAGTGCACGGCCATATCCATGAGATCGTGCTCTCGCATGAAGACGTCACCGAGCAGAAGCTGGCCGAAGACACGCTGCGGAAGACCGAAAAACTGGCGACTGCGGGAAGGCTGGCCGCCACCGTGGCCCATGAGATCAATAATCCGCTGGAATCGGTCACCAACCTGATCTATCTCGCCCGCAACAGCATGACCCCTGAGGACCTGCATAAATTTCTTGCCATGGCCGATGAAGAGCTGGCGCGGGTGAGCCACATAGCCAAGCAGACACTGGGCTTTTATCGCGATTCCACTCATCCCGCCAATTGCGACCTGGCGAAAATCACGGACGAGGTCGTCAACCTGTATCGCCACGAAGCCCAGAGCAAGCGGGTCGCGATCGAAAGCAATCTGGAAGCCGCCAAGGTATTCGGCTTTTCAGGCGAGTTGAAGCAGGTGATCTCGAATCTTTTGCGCAACGCCATCGAAGCCACCCCGTCGCTGGGCAAGATCACATTACGCACCGGCTGGCAGGACAGCAGGGCCCACTTTTCCATCGCCGATACCGGCACGGGGATCGCCCAGGAAGTTGGAAGAAAAATCTTTGAGCCGTTCTTCACCACCAAGAAGGACGTTGGCACGGGCCTCGGGCTCTGGGTCTCGAAGGAAATTGTCGAGAAGCATGGTGGCAATCTGGAATTCAGGACCAGTATGGAAGCGGAAAACTCTGGCACCAGCTTCGAGTTCACGCTCAGTGGAGTCGAGCGCAAATCCTGAACACGCGGGCAGGCGGGAACTGACGACAAAATTCAGAGTAGCTCTCTTCAGAGGCAGCGATCTTCAAAGCAGCAACCCAATAAAAACTCTCGAACCAAATGATTGCGCTGGAGTTGCCTCGGCTTCCGATTTTTATTTTTCTAATTGTGGTTAAACTTGGTACTCCCGGAGCGATAAAATGTATCTAAATATCAGGCGCATTATGCTGCCGAAATCTTGAGGACGAGGAATCGCCGTTGCTTTCAAAACTTAAGATTTTTGTCTTGTCCGGCAGCTTTCTCGCGCTCATTTGTTCCGGGCTTTCCTTGCCGGCCCAGACATATCACCCGCAGACCTATAAACCCTGGGCACGCCTGGTTTCCTTCACCGAAGGAAAAACCATCGTCGAAGCGGCCTGGGAGCATCGCCTCGCGGTGGATTACAAGCCCGATTGCTCTCACCTGGTGCATGAAATCTATTCCATGATCGGGCTGGATTATAAATATGTTCCTTCGCGGGCACTTTATCGCGGGGCCGCGAGTTCCTTTCAGCGTGTTTTCAGGCCCCAGCCGGGAGATCTGATCGTATGGCTGGGACATGTTGGGATCGTGGTCTCACCCAAGGAGCACTCCTTCTATAGCTCCCTGCGCTCGGGGCTGATGACCAACAACTACATCACAAACTACTGGCGTCACCGCGGCCATCCCCGCTTTTATCGCTATCGCCTTGCCCCTGGGACGCAGGTGCTTCTGCCTCCGCCAGAGGATATTGTCAGCCGCCTGCATTCCGCAGAAGCGGAAAGCGCCGAATAAGCACCCGTCTTCTCATCCCGAGCGGGATGAATTATTTTTTCAGACGTTGGGAGTGTTTGTTCCAGATCACAGTAAGCCGGAAATTCAGCCGTCCCTACGGGACTTATCTCTCTATTCCCGCTATGACCCAGCGATGAATCGCTGGGCTACTTATCAAATGGCCCTCCGGGGCCAAAGAAAATGCTTCTCCTCAAAGAAATGCTTACCCTTTTAGAGAACGCATGGATTCATTGATTCCTGAAGTACGCAAATTGAGAGGTCGATAAGCCTGGTCCCAAAAGGAACTCAAACAGTGCCGTCCCGTATGGGACGCATTGATAGTAGCCCACCGATTTATCGGTGGGTGGGTTGGGTTAATACTAAAGATAAGTCCCGGAGGGACGACTGAATCTCGCGCACGAAATGAGGACGCCAAAAAAAATGGGATGCGCCAACTAAAAATTGACGCATCCCTTCAGGAAGGAGCTAAAGCTTTGGCGTCGTGGAATTGTTGTCAGGGGCGGCCGGGGTTGAGGTATCGTTCGTCTCCGGCTGGGGAGGATTCGCTTGAGGCGTCTGCTCCTGAGGCTGTTCCTGCTCGGGCTTAGCGGGTCGCCGCTGATCGTTCACAACCGTGTTATCACGCCGTTTCAGCACCACCGGGCCGCCTTGCGAGCGCCGCTGCTGCACCTGGGCCTGGAGACGCGCTTCGACTTTGGCATCGTTGTTGTCCGCTACATCGAGCACGCGCTTGCCTTCGGCGTCCCTGCGGGTCGCGACCGTGACCTTTGCGCTCTTGCGCTCCGCATCCTTGGCTCTTGCATAGTAGAAGTCGGCGGTCTCGCGATCGCCATCCATCTCCGCGACATAGCCCATGTTATTGAGGGTGAAAGCGTCATCGGGAGCCAGCTTGTAGGCTTCTTCAAAATCCTGGCGCGCGGCTTTGCGATCGTTGCGGTTCAACGCCGAAACTCCGCGCAGGTTCAGGCGGGCGACCTTGGCCTGCGTAGTCTCCGCGGTGCGTAGCGCCTTGCGCACCTTTTTGGCATTGTCCAGGGCGATTTCGCTGATCGGCTTCCCCCGCCAGCTGCTCTTCGCGGTAACGATAATCGGCTCTTGCGAGTTGATCGCGGCGGCGGCGCTGTAATAGCTGAGCGCGGCGTCAAGCTCTCCTTCTTTTTCCTTCGTATACCCCAGATTATTGAGGGTGAATGGATTTTTAGGATCGAGCTTCAGCGCCTTTTGCAGGAGCATGTCGGCTTCCGGGGCGCGGTCCTGGTTCAACAGGCCCAGTGCCTGCACATTCATTACATTGGTCTGGATTCCGCCCTGCTCGGCATGGCCGGCGACGGAGGCGACGCTGCGTCCCTTGGCCTCATCGTTGCTGGCCTTGTCCACCACCGCCTCGGAATTCTGCTCCTGCGCCAGCTCGTAGAAGCGCTGGGCGCGGTCCACATCGCCTTCGAGTTCGGAAACATATCCCAGATTGTTCAGGGTAAAAGGATCGTTGGGGTCGAGCAGGTAGGCTTTATAGAATAACTGCTTTGCTTTCTTGTAATCGTGCTTTTCAATCGCCGACACGCCATCGCGGTTATATTTCTGTACCGGAGTGGGCTTGCTCTTCTTGGGGAAATGCAGGCGCAGCTCTGCGTCTTTGCCATAGGCAGAGCCTGCCAGCATGGAGAGGCAGATGAAAAATACGAAGAAATATTTCTTAAAATGCATGGATCCTCCGCCGTTCAGGCGTGAATGAGAGCAGTCGCTTCTTCTCATAAATGGAGTAGCAGCACTGGATTTAGGTTGTATCGCTTTGAAACAAACTGACTTTTGTTCCTGGCGGGCAATCGAAAGCCGGCCTTTCTGCATCCAACTATGCTTTGGGAACAGAGCTGCCGGTCAGCTCACATTCAGCAGGAGCAATCATGGTGCGCTTTTATAAGATGCTTATCGCCGGAGTTGCGGCAATTTCCTTTTGCGCCGCAGCCGCGGCACAAGGGACGCCCTCGGGACTTCCCAACACTCCACCCAGTGACAAGCCCGCTCTGGGCAGTTCGTCGGCGACGGCGGGCCGGGGCAGCGCCGATACCACGCCATCGAACGGCGCTTCGGGAACGTCTTCCTCATCAACATCGAGTCAGCCGCCCACAGACGCGGGCGTGGCGGGAAGCTCCACTTCGAACACGGGGACTTCAACTCCGGCCGCAACCGGTACAGGCAGCGCGACCACCGGCGCACCCAATGCGGGAAGCAGCACAACAACTCCCGCTGTATCGCAACCGGACAATACTCCGCCGGCCATGCCCACAACCACCATGCTGCCCGGCGCCAATGAAAAAGACCCCACCGATGTGGGCGATCTGCTGGCCCCGGGAGAGCTGCCGAAAGATAAACTCTCTCTGCTGGGCGGAACGGTAAAGAAAATCGACCACGTCGGAGACCACATTGTTTTGAAAATCTATGGCGCGGGGACCATGAAGATTGCCTTCGATCAGCGGACCCGTTTCTTCCGCGATGGGCGGGAGGTCACGCAGATGGCTGTAAAGCAGGGGGACCGGGTCTATCTGGATACTCAGTTGGACCAGGCCCGGCATATTTTTGCCAAGAATGTCCATGTGCAGATGACCTCCAGTCCCGCCGATGCCAGTGGACAAATCCTGGCGTATAACCCGAAGAGTGGCGTGATGATGGTCCAGGACAATCTCTCTTCCCGTCCGGTCCGCTTCCGGGTGACGCCTTCCACCGATATTGTGGCCGGTGGCAAGGCGACGCCTTCCGCGTTTGCGGGAAACAATCTGCGTCCGGGGGCCCTGGTTGCGGTGAAGTTCTCTCCCATGCAGCAGGGAGGGGCAGTCGCCCAGCAGGTTTCAATTATTGCCGAACCAGGCAGCTCATTTACCTTCTTCGGCCACGTTACCCATCTGGATCTTAGCCGTGGAGTATTGGCCATTGATAATCAGACCGACGGCAAGAGCTACGAGATCGCCTTCGATCAGGCCCGCACTCCGATCGCCGATCAACTGACGGTCGGCTCCGAAGTCACCATCGTTGCAACCTTTGAGGGCAATGGTTATACCGCCCAAACCATCAACGTAACGGGACGCCAGCAGGCGCAGACCGAATCCCCCAAATAATCTGTTTCTGAGAAAAAAGCCCAGCGCTCCGGCTGGGCTTTTTTATGCGGCCAATAGTTTTGCTAGCCCCTGCGGTTCAGCAGGATGCCGGCCAGAAGGGCCACAGCGGTGGCAAGGAGCCATTCGATTCGCCATATCTGTATGGCTTGCCAGTCCACCAGCGTGTTGGCGGAGAAGATGAATCCCACCGCGATGGATGCCCCCAGGCAGCCCAGCCCCACAATGAGACACACCAGCGCTGACGTGCTCAGGTTGAGCTTCCGCCGCAGAAGCCGGAAGTCCAGCTTGGCCTTGTCTTCAAAGGGGTCGACTTCGTAATTCTCCGAGCGCCAGCCACACATGCGGCAGAATGGCGAGCGGACGACAAACTCTGTTCCACAATGGCGGCATACGTCTGCTCTCGGCTCCGCGGAATCGCGCTTTTCCACCACCACAGGAGACGAGTATCCCGTCTCTTTATGGTCTTGGGCAGGGTAAGACTCTTGCGTGAGTACTGGCTTCCAGTAGCCTTCTTTGGAACTGTTTCGCAGGGGAAGACCGCTCATAATTGCTCCTGCAATTCTTGTCGCAAATGGCTCGCCAAACGTTAATTTTTTATAACTTATTGATATATAGGGATTTAGAGAAAGGGGGAGCTTTCTTCGGCACGCCTGATGGAGCAAGAATTACGCGTTCCATGGCATCAAGCGGCAATACATTCCATTGAAAGCAAAGGGTTAAGGTCTTCGGCGAGGCATTTGAAGGACCTTATTCTCGGCAGGTTTGGGCCCTCTATCCCAGAACTTGAGCAATACCAGGTCAGAGGCGCGAAAGGTGACGCCGGGGGGCCGGCGTGTGCCGTTATTAAAGATGTTTCTGTCCAAAAGCTGATGCAGCCGCTCCAGACTGATGCCCAGCACGGCAGCTGCCTCCGCTTCCGAGAAGAACTCCTTTTGCGGCTTTAATGCATTGTTCATGAAGTGGCTCTCTCCAAGATTCTTTCCTGTGAGTTTTTGGCGCACTATGTTTGTACCCCATACGCTTCTACTCTGAAATCGGGTAAACCGCGCATACTACCCGGCAGGAGGCCTTACCTGCTGCCCTAAAGTCGACGTATGCCCCTCCTCGCTTTTCTAAGCATTTCTACTCGTTATCACCTTAATAACCCCTGTTCGGGAGGGTTGAGACCCGGAGTCAAAACTCAAAATCGGCGTGCTCCGGGGCCGGAAGAGCCGGAAATTAAAAAATTATTGATATAAGGCGCGGTATTGATGTTGAATGTGGGGAACCGGCCAGAAGCAAACTTCGTAGTAAGAGGCAGGAGCACAATTATGTATTGCAATTTTTGTGGTAAGGCGATGCCAGAAGAGGCGATTCACTGCTCGTATTGCGGGCGCCGCATTGGGACTCCTATGATAAAGCGGGTTTTGCAGCGTCCCCGGACCGGGCGTAAGATTGCCGGGGTATGTCTGGGTTTCGCCGAATATTTCGGCGTGGATGTGACGCTCATGCGCGTCCTCTGGCTGGTACTGGGGATCATTACCATCCCGCTGGGCATCATTGCCTACTGTGCGGCCTGGATCATCATGCCGGAACAGCCTGAGGTGATGCTGGTCCCTGCTCCGGCTCCAACGCCCACACCGTCTGAAAACCGGTCCTGAAGAGACGGGCCTGGCCTGCGCTTGCTAAACTCAGGCCATAATGAACCTTCGAAGCGGCGATGCCGAGATCCACTACCAGATATCAGGCTCGGGTTTTCCCGTCGTTCTGCTGCACCCTTTTCCGGTCAGCCATGAGTTTTGGCTGCCGGCGGCCCAGCAATTAAGCGACCGGTATCGCCTTGTCCTGCCCGACCTCCGGGCCCATGGCAGGTCGCAAGTTGGGGAAGGGGCGGCCACAATGGCCCGTCATGCCCAGGACATTTTTCAGATCTTAAAAGCGGAGTCAATCTCCCGGGCGGCATTCGTGGGGGTCTCGATTTCAGGCTACATTCTTCTGGAGTTTTGGCGCCGGTACCGCGACCATGTTGCGGCCCTGGTGCTTGCCAATACCCGCGCCACTCCCGACACCGAAGAAGGCAAAAACAAGCGTTTCGCGTCCATCGAAGACGTTCGGCGGCATGGGCCGGCGGCTTTCCTCGGCTCGCAGGCCCAGACTCTAATGGGAGAGACTGCCAGAAGGAACCGTCCGGATCTGGTCGCCAGGGCGCGGGAGCTGATGAATCCGATGCTGGCGGAGAATATAGCCGCGGCGCAGCAGGGAATGGCGGAGCGTCCGGATTCGGTCCCTACCTTGAAGACCATTCAAGCGCCCACGCTGATCATTGCAGGCGAGGAAGATACCGTGACTCCGGTAGCCGACGCCGAGCTGATGCGCTCGCACATCAAGGGGAGCCGCATGGAAGTGTTGCCGAAAGCCGGCCACTACGCCATCTTCGAACAGCCGGAAACAGCGGGGAAGATCATTCGCCGCTTCCTCGATTCGCTTACTCTGCCCGGCTAGTCCCGCCAATTGGGCCGCTCGGTTTACAATAATCAATTACCTCATCCATCTTCTTGTTCCCATGGACGCCGTGCTGTGTTTCGGGGTGTCGGATGTAAGTTGTCTTAGCGACACCGAGGAGTGGATCACAAAATTCTTCATGGGCAGTTATTCTGGCCGTTGGCCCTGCCCTGAAAGGCAAATACAACCACATTCATGGCTGATATCACGATCCATCCTGTGCGCAATGTTCAAGGCTCGATTCGGTTTCCGGGCGACAAGAGTATCTCGCATCGCTATGCCATGCTCGCCGCCCTGGCGGAGGGGGTAAGCAAGTTCCACAATTTCTCCACCGGGGCCGATTGTGCCAGCACCGTCGAATGTGTCCGGCAGCTTGGAGCGGAGGTAAAGCGGGAGAAGGACGGAACGCTGGAGATTCGGGGATGCGCGGGCGAGATGAAGGCCCCCGCACAGCCGCTCGACTGCGGGAACTCTGGTTCCACCATGCGGATGCTTGCGGGCATCCTCTCCGCGCAGCCCTTCGCCAGCGAGCTTTTCGGCGACGCTTCGCTCTCCCGCCGTCCCATGGCCCGCATCATCGACCCGTTGACGCGGATGGGGGCGCAAATCCACGCCAGCGCCGACAATCGGCCGCCTTTGAGGATTCGCGGCGGAAAGCTGAAGGGTATCTCTTATAAGCCGTCCGTCTCCAGCGCGCAGGTAAAGTCCTCGGTGCTGTTTGCCGCCGTGCAGGCGGAGGGGGAGACGGTTTTTGAGGAGACAGTCCGCACGCGCGATCATGGGGAGCAGGCGCTGCGCGCCTTTGGGGTCGAACTCACCCGTCAGCAGAACCAGGTGAGGCTTCAAGGGGACCAGAAGCTGAAGGCCATCGAAGCGGTGGTACCGGGGGACATCTCTTCCGCGGCATTTTTCCTGTGCGCGGCCGCGCTGTTTCCGGATAGCAATCTGGTGGTGGAGGGGCTGTTGTTGAATCCCACGCGCGGGGTGCTGCTCGATGTGCTCACCGCACTGGGGGCGCGGGTCGCCGTCATCAATCTTGAAGAGCAGCATGGCGAATTGATCGGGACGATCAAGGCAGAGCATAACGCCCTGCGCGGATTGAAGATTTCGGGAGCGCAATCGGCCGCCCTCATTGATGAATTGCCGGTCCTGGCCGCTATTGGACCTTATACGAAGGAAGGGGTCGAAATCCACGATGCGCGTGAGCTGCGGGTGAAGGAGTCGGACCGCATTGCGGCGGTGGTCCGCAATCTGCGCGCCATGGGAGCGCGGGTCGAGGAATACGACGATGGGCTCTTCGTTCCTGGCCAGCAGAAGCTGCATGGAGCGGAGATAGAGTCGGAGCACGATCATCGCATCGCCATGGCTTTCTCCATCGCGGCGCTGCGCGCCCAGGGCGACACGCTGATCCATCATGCCGAATGCGCCCAGATTTCGTTCCCAGAATTTTACGATTCATTGGAGCGGATCACGGAGAGATAGTCCCCGGCGGTCTCCGCTGTTCTGTCTTGGCCAACAAAGAAAGGGACACCCCCCTGGAGGCGTGTCCCTTTTCTCTGCGTTCTCTTATCGGATGTGACTACTGGCGGGCGGCCCGCAGACTGGCGCTGACTTTTTCGGTGCAATTGCCAAAGCCACGTTCGATCGCCGTGCCCTCCTCATAATCGTTCCAGGTATCGATCATGAGAAAGGGAAGGGGACTGTTCTCCGGATAAAAATGCTTGTAGATGTGCAGCGAGTCTTCAAGCGTCTTGCCGCAGCGCGCGCTCATCTTGCGGCCCTCGCCCCATTCCGCCTTGGAATCGTCAAAGCCAGGCCACGCCGCTCCGACCGCGAGTTTGTCCGGGTATTCATGGGTCATGGTGTGGTAGAAGGCCTCGAGATAATCACGTCCCCAGTTGCTGCCGTCCTGGGTCCAGCCTTTTTGCCCGGGAGAAACCCAGGCGAACAGGCCATCGAAGTTCTTGTAAATTTCGCGGTCCGGAGCATTGTAGATGTAGATGAGCAACGGCGGCTGCTCCCAACTGTTTACCACCTGTCGGACCTGCTGCCAGTGTGTGTCGCCCCCCTTGGGGAAGATAAATATGAGAGGCCGGTTATTGAATGTAAGATAGGCGCTGCGTGGAATGCTGGCATGAGGGCCTATATAGCGCTCGTATGCATATTGCAGGTCCGAGATCGCCTGTTCGGTGGAGCGGCCCGGATCGTCCACATTCTCGTCGTACATGATTGCCGTCTTAAAGTCGCTCTGGCTGGCCGCCCGCTGCAACTGGGCATAGCTGCGGTCCTCAAAATCGCGGGAAGGACCGTACCAGTTCACCACAAAGCCGGAGATGTTCAGCTCGCGCGCATGAGCAATCTGCTTGGTCAGGACCTCCGGGTCCTGTGTGGAATAGCCAACATCAATATGCCCCTTGCGCCCGAACCAGGGCTGATAAGCCGCCAGAAGGACCGGACTGCCTTCCGGGGTCTGGACATTACTGCGCAGCGTACGATTGATGTCCCGTTCATGGGAGGTACAGCCCGCGAGAGAGAGGATTGCGAAGAGGACCGTCAGCAAGAGCGCTGAAGAAAAAAAAGTCTTACGTATATTCATGCACGTCCCGAAAACAAAATTAAGCAGAAGCTCAGCTTAAATTGGATGAGCGCCGGCCCCGGAACGTTGGATAGAGCTGGAATACCGGTTGGGGAAAGGCAAAAGGCACACCCTGAGTTGTGCCTTTTTGCCAATATCCTCCCCGCGCTGCCTTAGAACGGGATATCGTCGTCGGTGATCTCCGGCTGGGCGGAATTGCCCTCCGGACTGCGCTGATCGAAAGAGGAACTGGATGAGGCGGCGCCACGGGAGAATGATCGGGAGCCTCCTCCGCCTTCTTCGCCTTCCCCGCGTCCGCTCAAAAGAACAAGATCGTTGGCGACGATTTCGGTGCGATATTTCTTCTGGCCGCTTTCCTTATCGTCCCATGAGGATGTTTGCAGCTTGCCTTCGATATACAGCTTGCTGCCCTTCTTCACATACTCGCCGACGATCTCGGCCAAACGCTGCCAGGCAACGATATTGTGCCACTCGGTGCGGTCCTGCCACTCGCCATTCTTGTCTTTGAAACGCTCATTGGTTGCGAGGGAAAATTTGGCGACGGCAACGCCGCTGGGGGTGTATTTGACCTCCGGATCTTTTCCGAGGTTCCCGACGAGTATTACTTTGTTAACGCTCTTAGCCATTGTGATTTGCTCCAATCAGTGGTGCCGTCAATATAACAAATTAGCGGCTATGGAAGTTTAAAACCGCCGCATATTTTAAATCGCCATCCCGGCCCCTGCCGCTCTAGCTGTGCGGGTAAAGCCGGAAGAGCAGGAAGTAGACCACCACGCCTGTGATCGAGACATAGAGCCATATCGGGTAGGTCCAGCGGGCCACCGCGCGATGGCGGTCAAAATTGCCCTGCAAGCCGCGGGTGAGCGTAATCAGGACCAGGGGAACGACGCAAATGGCCAGAATGGTATGAGATATCAGGATCGAGAAATAGACCGGCCGTATCCATCCCGTGCCCAGAAAATGCACGACCCTGGCATGAGCATGATAGTAAATATAAGAAATCAGAAACAAACTCGAGACCATGAACGCCGCGATCATGAATCGGCGGTGCGCCGCCACTTTTTTGAGATGAATGAACCGGTGCCCAATCAGCAGAAGCAGGGCGCTGAGGCCATTCAGGGACGCATTGACCGCCGGCAGAGCTGTGTAATTCAAATCCGCACCTGTACCTGCTTTGATCGGTATCGGGCCCTGGTGATTCTGGCCGGCGATGGACCCTCACTGCTCCAAATAATTCTAGCTACGCCGCCGGTTTGGTGGTGCGCCGGTTGGCGGCCCAGAAGGCCCAGGCAAAGACGGCCGCGCAAAACGCTGCCTGAATTCCCAGTGAAGTCGCCATCGGAAACTGGCTCTGTGCGGCGGTCGCGGGGAAGAGGGCGGTGCGCAGCGCGTCCATGCCATAGGTCAAGGGATTGATTCGCATCAGCATCCTCATTCCAGAGGCCGCCCCGTTGACCGGAAAGAGCGCTCCGGAAAGCAGCCACAGTGGAATCAGGAACAGATTGACGATGGCGTGAAATGCCTGCGGGGAATCCATGGGCCATGCAATCGCAAAACCCAGCGCGGTCAGGCCGAAGGAGATCAGGAAAACCGTCAGGACCACCAGCAGCCAATCGGTTGCGCCGATATGAATCCCGATCGCAGGGGCAAATACCAGAAAGAGCAGTCCCTGGATGGCGGAGAGCGTCGCCCCGCCCAGTACCTTGCCCAGCACAATCGCGGAGCGATGCACCGGAGAGACCAGCACCGAAAGCAGGAACCCTTTATTGCGGTCTTCGATGACGGACATCATGGTGAAGATCGAGGTAAAGAGGACGATCATGATCAGCGAGCCTGGAAAGAAATATTCAAGGTAGTGCTGGCTGCTGTTGGTTTCGGAGCGAAATGAGCTGCCGAAGCCGGATCCGATCACAACCCAGAAGAGCAGCGGCGAGGCGATCACGCCTACCACCCGGCTCTTCTGCCGGTAAAAGCGGACGATCTCCCGCCACCACAAAGAAAATACGGGGAGCAAAGGGCTCGCGCTCTCTCGCGCCGGTATTACGGGGATGCTAGCTGCCTGCGCCATAGTTAATGCTTCTTCTCGGCTTTCTTCTCGCGTTCGCCGGATTCGTCTTCCGCCCAGAAGCGGTGTCCGGTGCGTCCGATAAAAACGTCTTCCAGCGTGGGACGGCTCACGGAGATAGAGTGGATCTCTCCCGGAAAGGCTTCCATGACATCCGGAATGAATCGATGGCCCTGCTCCCGCTCCAGCCGGAGCTTGCCATCCACGAGATTGCACGGGATGCCAAAGCGTGCCTGAATGCGAGCAGCCAGCGAAGATGCGTCGCGGGCCTCCAGCACGATAATGTCGCCGCCAATCTGAGATTTTAGTTCAGC
>CAYTQA010000027.1:0-15291 GCA_964439495.1 uncultured Terriglobales bacterium
AGGTCACACCCAGCTTTTCAGGGTTCAGCGGCACTACGGCAAACATTGCTGTGACGGCTCCGGCCTTCACCACTTCCAATAGTGTGGCCAAGTTGGTCCTGGTGGAAGGCGGCAGCAATACTACAGCGGCCCTGACCGCAGTCCCAACCGCCCCCGGCGCAACCACCCACACCTTTACCTCCGCCACAAGTGGAACGGCGCTCTCCCGTTATATCGGTGTGCAGGTGAGTAATGCGGGTACCGGCTTTTCCGGCTCGGATTCAACCGTTGTCACCTTTACCATGACCGTACAGTAAGCCTGAACACAACTGCTTCCCCTCCGTTTCGAAGAGGGCATTTGGAAGGATGCATTATGCGGAACACACTACGTTGGGCAACATTGATGATGATCGTATGTCTGCCCAACGTGCTGTGGGCCGGCATATCTATTAGCATCGCATCCGCTCCTGGCGGCGTGCCTATCTCCAGCGGGACCATGACAATCGGAAATATGAACGCCCTGGGCATCGGGACCGCCCCCACCGGAACTTCGCTTATAACCAGCGGGGTCAGCGGAGGCGCTCTCTATAGCTCGCCTTACGTTCTTCAGGTAGCTTTGACGGGCGCCGACAAGAATACCAACGTTACGATTACGGCGGCTGTAACCAGCGCTTTTGCTCATCCCACTATGTTGGCGGCCGAGAGCTGTCAGCCTGGCACTTGCACCAGTGGCGGAAACTTTACCGTAATTCCCGCCACAGGAAATATCACCGTGGTCCCATCCACGCTGATAAGCGGCTCCGGCGGAACTCTAACTCAGACATTCACTCCCTATATCGCCATCTTCGTGGCGGCTGCTAATGGGGCCTCATTCAGCAGCGATCAGGCAACCGTGACCTTTACCGCAACCGACATAACTATAGGTAACAGCTCAACCGCGACCTTGACGCTTGTCCCCTCGGTGCAAACCGCGATGCAACTCACGTTGGGAACAGCGCCGGGTGGGCTCTCCATCACTCCGGCCACAGACTATGCGGTGAACTTTGGAAATGTAAATGGGCTGGGAATTGGCACTCCCTCCGCCGGTATCACGAAGACCGCGGTTGCAGGCGGCGAAGTATATGCGACGGCATACCTGATCCAGCCGGTTTTTTCGGATTTCGCCTCTACAACCGGGCATGTCAGTGTTTATGTAAGTACCGACTTCGCCCATCCGTCAACTTTGACGCTTCAGGACGCAACCGCGGCAACGGGACCGTTCACCGCGATCGCCAAGACAGCAGGATCGCCGACCTCCATCAGCTCCACTGCGGCAAGTGGCTCCTCGATCACCCGCTATCTGGGCCTCAAAGTCTCCAATGCAAATGGGGCGGGAATCTTTCCCGGCACGGCTGGGGCTTCTGGAGGGGACAATTCCATTTTAACTTTTACGCTTACGGTGCCCTAAATGACGAACATGCAAAACTGCAAGAATTCATGCAATCGGCAAATCATAAAACTTCTGGCAGTGGTATTCGGCCTTTTTGCCCTTCTCTCTTCGCTTCCGGCGCAGACGACCATCGGCCTCGCCCCTGGCATGGTGGTGCAGGAATTTAAGCCTGGCCAGCCCTTCGAGATTGAATGTTTCGTCTCCAATGGGACAGAGTCGCCGATGCAGATGCGCGGCTATGTAAATGACTGGTGGTACAACGAAAAAAACGAAAAGGTATTCGGCCCCCCAACCAACGCGCCACAATCGGCCGCCAACTGGATCGAGATCGTTCCCCGCGACTTCACCGTGCGCGCAAAGGAAACGTTCAGATTCAAGATCATTGTTACACCCCCGTCGAATGCTTCCGGCGGTCATTATGCGGCGGTTTTTGTCGAATCGAAACCGGAGCTGACGCAAGCCGCCACCACGGAGCATAAGGCGGTATTCACCAACGTTCGCCTTGGGTCCCTGATCCTGTTGAATGCGGCCAATACAGCCGTCTACAACATGACAGTCAAAGACCCGGTGATCACCCCTCCTACCCAGAGCCAGAAGCTCAAGGTAGACGTAGTGGTGGAGAACAACAGCAATACTCATATCTTTCCTTCGGCCCAACTGATGGTGATGAACGAAAAAAATGAGTTGGTGGCGAAGGCCCAGGGAGAGGTAAAACGCTTTCTTCCCAGACAGAAAGACCACCTGTCGGTCACGTGGGACGGACTCCTGCCCGCCGGCAATTACAGCGGTATTCTCACTCTTGTTTACGGAGACGGAAAAGTACAGACGCGGGATTTCAAATTCAGAATTCCATCATGATATGCCATGGCTTCCCCCAAATCGGCCTAAATTCGAGCTTCTAAAAAATTCATTCAAGCTCGCTAGCCTGCTATTTTTGTCTTTTTCTCTCGCGCCTAATTGCGCCGCGCAGGAGACTTCGCAAAATGTGCTGCAGGTCTATTTGAATGAAGGCCGAAAAGTTCCCGTCGAGGACGCGGTAAGAGCGGTCGTTTTTGATGAAAGCGTCTGCGCCACGCGGATCTCCGCGGGTAGCCTCGAGGTCATCGGTCTAAAGCGAGGGGAATCCGTAGTTTTTGTCTGGTACCGGAGCGACGCGCGCACCGCTTATCTCGTGCGTGTTGTTCCACGCCCGCAGCTCGCGACCGCGCCCACATTGAGGAAGGAATCGGACCCCATGATGGGAAGCGGCGAGATCTCTTCCGCCGTGCAATCGATTTCCGGCGGTGGTATGCCTTCAGGGCTCGTCCTCTTTCATCGCCTTGATTGGGAGCAGGGAGCGGCCGATGGACATTTAAGCATCCGCGCCCAGGGACAGGATTCCACCCTCACCGGTTCCCCGCTTTTCAACCTGAATACGGCGACCATCCAGTACCAGACACCGCATGTCGTGCTTACGTTGCTCGATTCCTCTTTTAACCTGAACGGCGGACCCACCGCCCAGGTCGTGCCCTCCGTCCAGTATGGCGGGCTGGTTTTTCGCGGCGCGGACCTGATGTTCCGGCGGGGAAAAAGCGACGTCGAGTTTTTTGCAGGTTCCAGCCTGCCTCCTTATTTTCTGGTAAGCACTGGCACGAAGGACATTGCGGGCATTAATACGGTTTTTGCCTTCGGAGATAAGTTTTCTCTCTTTACCACATCGGCAGCCACCAGCATTCCGGTCATCAATTCTTCGACTTCTACGGTACGGAAGCTGGACTTTTTCCAGACCGTTGGAATTAGTACCCGCCCCGGCCGAGACTGGGCCATGGAGGCCGACGGAGGAGTCAGCGAATCAGGAATCCACGCGCAGGCTGGGGCCGCGTATTCCAGATTCGGCCAGTCCACCTATTGGTCGGCGGCCTACTCGTCTCCGAATTTTGTGCTGAACCAGTTGCAAATTCTTTCTTCCGGCACCCTCTCGTTCAATGCGGGCTCCAGCCAGAGCTTCGGAAGACGAATCACGGCCTCCATCGCGTATCAGCACATGTCTTCGCAGCCCAGTTTGTTATTCAATACCACCAGCACAACCGATTATCTGACTCCTGGCCTGAGCGTCCTGGTGACGCAGCGCAATCATCTGGCACTCAATTACTCCATTTCGCGGAACGATTCTCCGCTGGCCTCCTCGCAATCCTTGAGTCATCGAGGCCAGGTCACGCTCTCGTCCCAGCTCTCCACGCGCCTGAACAACACCCTGGCGGCAAGCTATGGAGCGGTAGCGGACCCTTTGCAGCTCGATGCGCAATCGCAGCTCTCTTTAAGAGACTCGCTGGACTTTCGAGTGAAGCAACACACGTTCAACCTTAGCGTTTCGCACGACCGGGTCGATCCGTCGCTCATCAATAGAATCAACCAGCAGATCCAATTGCTTCCCGATTCATTGCGCAACCTGTTTCTATTCGATCCGGTTGGCTTTGTGGCCGCGGGCAATCTGTCGCCGCAACTGCGCTCCCTTCTGCAGGGAGTGCAGCCCTCGAATACACAAGCCTCGTTGACGGCCCAGTTCCTGATCGGACATGCGATAAATTTCAGCCCAACTGTGGGGTATTTCCATCAGGACCAGGGATTGGCGACCAAATCGAACAGCCAGACCTTCGGATACACATTGAACTGGCAGCTTGTGCAGTCGCTTTCGCTGCAATCGTCGCTCTCCAATGCCTTCCTGTGGGACTCCTCGGTGAACGCGCTGCGCCGGACCACCGTGCTTAGCGTGGGGTTGACCAAGAGCTTCAATGGGGCGCCGACCCTGGGTTTTCATCACCGGACGGAACCGCTCAGCATTCAGGGGATCGTCTTTCGCGATTCCACCGTGAGCGGGACTTACAAGCGCGCGGACGCCGGGATTCCAAACGTCCTGGTGCATCTGGATGATGGAAGTTCCACTGTAACCGATGCAAACGGAAGGTTCGAGTTCCGCAACCTGGAACGGCACACCTATCAGGTCACCATGGAGCTTGCGCAATTCAGGAACCCGGTACGCCTCACCACTCCCGTGGCCCTCTCCGCATTTCCCGGCAGCGGAAGCGCAGTCGCATTCGGGATTGTGGATTTTTCCCGCGTGACCGGCACCCTCTTTAATGATTATCTATTGAATACTAAAATGCAGCCCGATGCGGCGGGGGTTAAAGAGGTGGAGCTGACACTCAATGGCCACGGGCAGAGCTGGAAAACTAAAACCGATTCCGCTGGCGAATTTGAGATTGATAATATCCCGGCGGGAACTTATGAATTGACCATCAACCGCGCTACGCTTCCGCCGGATTACGTGATTCCGGCCACTTCGTATCCGATACAGGTTGGCGCCACCAGCACCGTGGTCCAGGACGTTCCCATACGCGCGTTGCGTTCCATTGCCGGACGAGTAGCCTTCCAGTTGAAGACAAATCCGTCCGATAGCGGCGAGAGATCGAAGAGCGCATTGAAGCTACAGGCAGCGCCTCCGCAGCCGCTTAAAAATGTGAAGCTGGCCATCGGAGGCCAAAGCGTTACCACCGATGCGGATGGAAACTTCATCTTCCGTGAGCTTCCCGGTGGCCCGCTCCTATTGACTGTTGTTCCCGCGAACGCTCCTCCGGATTCGGTAAAGCTTCCATCCTGGCCCATCACTTTGCCTCATGATGCATTCAAGGCGGAAGGGGTGAATATTACCATCTCGAATCCGGATTTACTGGCATACCTTTTGACGAAGGACGCGCTTCCACCCGTCCTGCAAAATCAGCGGAGCGCCGTACGGCGACCGCTGCAACCTTCAAATGAAAATCATGAGCAGGCCGCGGGAGCAGGCGCGCGTCATAAAGCTACGTCATTCTCCAGAATGTCGAGGTCCACCAAGGCCCATGTCGATCAGCGGAAGGAGCCATCCGGCAAAGCTTCCACATTTGCGTGCAGGTTGTCGGGCGATCCGGGAGATGGCAGCCAGTTGATGCTCTGCTCGGACCAGCCTGAGAGCAAGTAATCCGATCTCCCGCATCCGGCGCTACTCTGCGGGTGGATTTCCATAGACCATTTTTCCATCCACCATGGTGAATTCGACCTTTACCCTCTTGATTGCATCGGGATGGATAGTCAGCAGATCGTCGCTTAAGAGCACCATGTCCGCCAGCTTGCCGGGTGTTATAGAGCCCTTTTCCCGCTCTTGAAATTCGGCAAAGGCGGAGCCCAGGGTATAGGCTTCGATGGCTTCGGTAATTTTGATCTTCTGCTCGGGGATCCAGCCCTGGGGATTTTTGCCGTCCAGGGTCTCGCGCGTCACCGCCGCATAGAGACCCAGCAGGGGGTTCAGCGGGGCCACATTCCAATCCGTCCCAAAGGCAAGTTTTACCCCATCATCGAGAAGCGTGCGAAACGGATAGGTTGTCTTTATGCGGACCGGCCCGATGCGCTTCTCCGCCCATATACCATCATCAATGGCATGGTAAGGCTGTACCGAAGCGATTACGTGGAGTCGCGCAAAGCGAGTGAGGTCTTTGGGGGCGATATGCTGGGCGTGCTCGACGCGAAAGCGCCGGTCGCGAACGCCGTTGCTCTTTATGATCTTTTCGTACATATCGAGAATGATGGAATTTGCCTGGTCCCCAATTGCATGTACGCAGATCTGCAGCCCTGCGGCATCGGCCCGGGTAAGGCGCTCCAGCATCTTCTCCGGAGGATGCATCTCCTCCGAGAGCAGGCCGCGCGTGCTCGGATCGTCGGAATACGGTTGGAAAAAGTAAGCGGTCCGCGAACCCAGGGAACCATCCATATACCCTTTGACCGCCCCCAGCCGTAAGAATGCCGATCCGAAGGCGTGGCGTATCCCGATTTTTGCCTGGTCCTGCCATTGCGGCTCGAGCGGAGCCGCATAGATGCGGGTGGTAAGCTGGCCAAGCTCAGCCAGGCGCGAATAGGTTCTGATGTCCGCGTATTCGGGATTCATGTCCTGCACGCTGGTCACGCCCACCGAAGCAGCGTATTCCAGGGCGCGCCTCGCCGCCCTCATGCGGCGCTCCGCCGAGATCGGCGGAATTACCTTGTCCACCAGCCCCATGGCGGCATCCTTTAAAACACCGGTAGGATTGCCCTGGGCGTCGCGCACAATCTCCCCACCGGGCGGATTCTGGGTCCTGGAGGTCACGCCCGCCAGCTTGAGGGCCAGCGAATTGGCCAGCGATTCGTGGCCGTCATGACGGTTCACAAACACTGGAATATTCGGTGTGGCGGCATCGATCCATTCCCGCGTGGGCAGCCCGGCGTTGGGCTCGGACTCCGCCCAGTTCTGCTCATCCCAATCGCCGCCTACAATCCATTCCCCTTTCTGGGTCTTGCGTGCCTGCTCCGCAATGCGACGGATGAATTCCTCTTTGGTGCGGGCATCGTTCAGTTGCACCTGGTCCAGTTGCATGCCCCCGGAGATGAAGTGCACATGCGCATCGTTGAATCCGGGGAGAAGCATCTTGCCGCCCGCGTCAATCACGCGTGTCCGCTGGCCGCGCCAGGCATCGATTTCCGCATTGCTTCCCACCGCCACAATGCGATTGCCAATGACTGCCACCGCCTCCGCCCGCGGATGATTGGTGTCCACCGTCCATACCTTCGCGTTGGTAATGATGGTTTCAGCCTCGGGCCGGTCGGCGGCTGCGGCGGAAAGCAGAAAGGAACACACAGCCATAAACATAAAAACAATCCTGCGACTCGAAAACATTTAGCGCTCTCCCCAATGCAATTTACCGCGCAACACCTCAAAAAACTTGTCTCCTTCCGGCATCCGCAAAAGCTTTACCTCATGGCGGGAACGGCGGCAGAGGATTTCATCTCCATCCTGAAGCGGGAAACCCAGTTGTCCATCCACCGTAAGGAATGCCTCCTGATGACGTAACGCGGTCGATATCCTGATCTCGGAGGAGTCCTGCACCATCAGCGGACGGTGGGTGAGGGCGTGCGGCGAAATCGGCGTCATCACAAAGGCCCGTACATTGGGGACCACGATGGGACCGCCGGCTGCGAGTGAATAGGCGGTGGAACCTGTGGGAGTGGCGACGATCAATCCATCGGCCTTGTAATTGGAAACCAGCATGCCATCGATTTCCACTATGTACTCCGTCATCCTGGCAATGGCGCCCTGGGCGACGACGATATCGTTGAGAGCGTGATGTTCCGCAAGCACCTGCCCGCCCCGCAGGAGCTGGCAGTGGAGCATGGACCTGATGTCCATGGCGGAAGAACCATCGAGCACACACTGCAAATTCGGATAAAGCTCCGCCAGCACAACCTCGGTCAGGAACCCCAGCGTGCCAAGATTCACCGCCAGGATGGGGACCCCGGCATGCGCCAGCACCCGCGTCGCCGCAAGCAAGGTGCCGTCGCCTCCAAGCACGATCGCGAATTGAGGATGATGAGCGGCCATCGCCTCACGCTCGACCGGCTTGATGGCAGGAAAATAGGAAGCGGTTTCACAGTCCGCAATCACCTCAAATTTGCGGTCTCGAAGCCATTGAATAAGCTCCGGAATGGTGCGGACCAGTTCATTTTTTTGCGGTTTGGAGATGATGGCAACAGTTGGCATGGTTGGATCGCGTACGGTCCTCAGGACTTTATTCAAATTTGCAATGCAACAGGAATTCTTTGTTCCCTTCGGCCCCCAGACTAGACGAATCGATCGCTTCCATCGAATGCGCACCCAGACTGCGCGCCGCATTGCGCACCTTGTTCACGGCCGCCAGCTGTACCTCCGGATCGCGTACGATCCCCCCTTTGCCGATGAACTCCCGTCCCGCCTCAAATTGCGGTTTCACCAGGACCACCGCTTCCACTTGGACATTGGGCGTTCCTGCCCCGAGATTATGTCCCCGGATCGACTCCACAACAGCAGGGAGCACGAGTGTAGCAGAGATAAAGGAGACATCCATGGCAAGAAAGCTGATTGGCGCCGGCCCCGATCGAGAAGCATCGAGATCTTCGGCGCGTAAATAACGGGCATTCGTCTTCTCCAGCAGACGCACTCGCGGGTCATCCCGCAGGCGCGCCGCGATCTGTCCATAGCCGGTATCGATGGCAATTACGCGGGCCGCGCCGTGCTGCAACATGCAATCGGTAAAGCCCCCGGTCGAAGCCCCTACATCGGCGCATACCCGGCCGGCAAGCTCGATCTTCCAATGCTCAAGCGCCCTCTCCAGCTTCAATCCACCCCGGCCCACGTAGCGCAGCTCGCCGCCCAACAGCCGGATGCTGGCATCTTCCTCGATCTGCGCTCCGGACTTCTCGATCTTCTGGTCATTGACCAGCACGCGGCCAGCCAGTATCAGCGCCTGAGCGCGTTCCCGCGAAGGCGCCAGACCATGGTCCACCAGCAGCTTGTCCAAACGCACCTTCACGTAGGAAGGGTAGCACGCGAATCGCCGGCAGCCCGGAAAGCGCACACCCGATTGTGCAATGTGTTTTCAATCCGCAAATAGCCTGCGTTTGAAGCGGGTCTCCGGCCCATCTCCCACAAGCTTTTTCACAGGGACGAGGAAAACCGGGCATTTATCCAAAAGTAAACCATGCAAGAATTCTCCGCAGCTTCCCGCGCTTGAGATAAAATAAATAGTTTCACAGGACATCCTATGGCTACCAAGACAAAGGAGCGCACCGCTCCGGCCGTTAAAAACGGCAAACAGGAAGTATCGCAGCAAAGCTCAAACGGGGCCTCGCCCATCAACGAAGAAAAGCTGAAACAGCTCTATTCCACCATGCTGAAATGCCGCATGTTGGAGGAAAAAGCCCGGCTCCTCTTCAAGCAAGGCAAATTTGCCGGCAACTACTATGCCGCAGTCGGGCAGGAGGCCACCGAAGTCGGTTGCGCCATCGACCTCAAGCCCGAAGACACCGTTGCTCCCTCCCATCGTGATTTCATTGCCAATTACATCAAAGGCGCGCCCCTGAAATACATGTATGCCCAGCTTTACGCGCGCAGCGACAGTCCGGATAAGGGACGCTCCAGCCCGGCGCACTGCGGATATGCGCCGCTGAACGTGATCACACCGGCCTCCACCATCGCGGCCCAGCTCAACATTGGGACGGGTGTGGCGCTCGCATACAAGATGCAGAAGAAGCCCCATATCGCCATGGCCTTCTCCGGCGACGGCTCTACTTCTCTCGGGTTCTGGCATGAAGCCCTGAATTTTGCCGGCGTCCAGAACTTGCCCATCGTGTATGTGGTGCAGAACAACCTCTGGGCTGAGTCGGTCACGGTAAAAATGCAGACCAAGGTGGAAGACATCAGCGTCAAGGCCCAGGCATACGGCTTCCCCGGAATTACCGTGGATGGCAACGACGTGGTTGCGGTGTATCGCGTGGCCCAGGAGGCCATCCATCGCGCCCGCAATGGCGGCGGCCCTACCCTGATCGAGTGCAAGACCTACCGTTGGTATGGTCACTCGGAAATCGATCCGGCAAAGTACCGCTCTCCCGAAGAAGTCGAGCTGTGGAAGTCCAGGGACCCGATCCCGCGCATGGAAGAGTATTTAAAAAAGAAGAATCTGTGGACGGACGGCTTCAAGCAGCAGATCCAGGACGATTTCAACAAGGAAATTGATGAAGCGATTGCATTCGCGGAAAGTTCCCCGTATCCGGAGCCAGTCGAATGCCTGGATCACGTCTACTCGTTCAGTATTCGCGAACGCGAGATGAACCGGAAGATATGCAGTCCAAAGTATTAGCAAAATCTCGAATTTAACTTAAAGTATTAAATTAACTTTTGTCAGGAACTTTAATGGCACTAACAACTTACATAGATGCGATTACAAGCGCGATGGCCGAGGAGATGCGCCGCGATGAACGCGTTTTTTTAATCGGAGAAGACGTTGGGGTCATGGGCGGCGTGTTTAAGGCGACCAAAGGTCTTTATGACGAATTCGGGGCCGAGCGCGTGATCGATTCCCCGCTGGCCGAGGGTATTATCGTCAGCTCCTGTATTGGCGCGGCGCTCGCGGGAATGAGGCCCATCGCGGAGATTCAATTTGCCGATTTCGTCACTCCCGCCATGGACGCCATTACGCAACAGGCGGCCAAGCTTCGCTACCGCAGCGGCGGTACCCAGACCTGTCCTCTTACAGTACGTATATGTTATGGCGGCGGTGTGGGCGGCGGTCTCTATCACTCGCAGACCAATACCACATGGTTCGCCCATGAGCCGGGGTTGATCGTAGCCGCCCCCGCAACGGTCTACGATGCGAAAGGCATGTTGAAGGCCGCTATTCGCGGGGAAGATCCCGTGGTCTTTTTCGAGCACAAGAAGCTTTATCGTTCCATCAAGGAAGATCTGCCGGAGGAAGATTATGTCGTCGAGCTGGGCAAGGCGGCGGTCCGGCGCGAAGGCTCCGATCTTACCGCGATCTCTTACGGCTACACCCTGCAACTGACTCTTCAGGCGGCCGAAAAAATGCAGCAGGAAAAGGGCGTCAATGTTGAAGTCATCGACCTGCGCACCCTGAATCCCCTCGATTATGAAACCATCCTGAATTCGGTGGCCAAGACCAATCGGGTCCTCATCGTGCAGGAGGACCATCGCACGTTAGGCATCGGCTCCGAGATCTCCGCCATTCTTGCGGAACAGGCATTTGACTGCCTGGATGCCCCCATCCTGCGCGTTACCGCGCCCGATGTTCCGGCAATTCCCTTCTCCCCGCCGCTCGAAAAGTTCTATATGCCGACGGTGGAGAAGATCATCAACGGCATGAACCAGGTGATCGAGTACTAAGCTCGGAAGAATAATTTATGAAGGCCGTGTCCAAGGGATGCGGCCTTTTTTTATTTCCCTGCGTCAGTATCCATATACACGGAAGCGGATCGCTTCCCGAAATCTAACAAGAGGGATATACATGCTGCGTTTTGCTCTTTTATTTCTTTTTCTGGTTCCGGTTAGCGGTTTTGCGCAGGGCAACGAAATTGGTTTTGTGGTTGGAGGGACGACGTCTCCCAACTCCGGCATTCCTTTTAGCGTGATTGGCCAGGCGATCTCCAGCACAGCCAACCTGCAATTTGGGACCGGGATCACCTATGAAGGCGTTCTCGCCCATCGACTGCTAAACGCCCATATTGCTTCCATATACCTCGAATTACCGGTTCTGGGATCGCCCAACCGTGATCTGAATTCGAACAACTACGGAAATATCGGCAGCTTTTCTTCGATTTTTGTGACTCCCAGCCTGAAGCTTAAGATTTCCGGGCCCGGGTTCTCTCCATTTCTGAGCGCTGGCGGCGGAATTGCCCATTTCACTACCACCCCCTCTGGATCGTCCCAGAGCAATGGTTCCACGACTGGAGCGCTTCAGCTCGGGGCCGGACTGGACATCAGCACGCCGATTCCCTTCCTGGCGCTTCGCGGCGAGGTGCGCGAGTTTCTTACTGGCCACCCCGAACCTGGCCGGCTTTACCGCCGATTCCAGTACACAGCACAATATCTTCTATGGCGCAGGCCTTGTGGTGCACTTCTAAAGTCCGAGGCCACCGTCCACGGTAAGAATCTGCCCGGTAATGAACTGTGGGCACGTAGCGAAGAACAGGACCGCCGCAGCAACGTCCGCTGCGGTCCCATTTCGCTTCATTGGAGTTTTTTCCGCGAAATGGCGGGACTGTTCCGTGACCTCGCTCTCCGGAAATGTAATCATGCCGGGAGCGACGCAATTCACGCTGATCTCCGGGGCCAGGGCCTTCGCCATGGTTTGGGTCAGCATGTGCAGCGCGGCCTTCGAGGCGCAGTAATGGGCATGGGTGGCCCACGGCTGCAACCCTCCCAGCGAGCCGATATTGATAATTCGCCCTCGATGCTGCCGCAGCTCCGGCGCGCAGGCTTGGGACATCAAAAATGGGCCGCGCACGTTGGTGGAAAACATCGCATCGAATTGTGCTGCGGTAATATCGGCGAAATTAACCGTCTCATAGGCCCCGGCATTGTTGACCAGCAAATCCAGGGTCCCGAATTTTTGATGGATCTCCTGCACCGCAGCCTGGATAGAGCTTTCCTTCTGCAGATCGCAATAGACGGCATGGCCTTTGCCGCCCAGGCCTGTAATCTGCTGGACCATCCCCTCGGCTTCGGCCTTGGATTGGCGATAGGTGATCGCGACGCTCGCCCCGGCCTGTGCCAGCGCCAAGGCCAGCTCGCGGCCAATACGCCGCCCTCCTCCGGTTACCAGAGCGGTTTTTCCTTGTAGTAGGTGCATCTCCGCATTGTAAATGCGGAGCCGATACTGACAGCCGCTCTCTCCGGCAAATCGCCATCAAATCCCCCGAATTTACAGCTACTCTGAGGTGTTTCGTGGCTTTATTGACTCCCCACCGCATCCTTCCCCCATCAGTAACCAGAACAGTTCCATATTCCATAGAAATTGCAGGAAAGGGCCGAAGTTCAAGTACAATAGGGTCAAGGGGTTGGAATTCCGCCTCTTCATCACTTTCCAGGAGCGCTTATGGGTGGAAACTCTCGAACAACCTTTGCCAAGCTACAGAAAGAGCGTGCGCGCCGACAAAAACAAGCTGACAAAGCCGAGAAAAAGGCCCAACGCAAGCAGCAGGAAGATACGCCTACCGTGGAACGCGATGGCGCGCTTGTGGTCAGTTACGATGAGGAAGGGCAGCCTCAAGGCTTCGATTTTCACGACTTTTAAAGATCCAGGCCCGGCCGGGGAATGCCCCTGGAATGGGCCTAAATCATTGAAATTTCGTGATTTGGGGTTAAGGTGCTATAATCAACCTATGCTATTGCACACGGTTCGCTCGTGATGCGGTGGTCCGATCTAAATCTGATCTGACATTTCCCGCCTTTCCTGCTCTCCGTTCAGCGCAAAACTTAAAATAGAGCGGCATCCCTGTATTTGATTGCGACCGCAGATTGCGTCCCTTCCGTAAGAGAACGCCTCTCACAGAAAGAAACACTAAAAAACGAATGATTTATTTTTCAGAAATGCCCCTTTCTGCTGATCTACAGCAGAAACTGGCGGCAGCTCACTTTATAACCCCTACTCCCATCCAGGCGGCAGCCATTCCTCATGCCCTCGAAGGCAAGGACGTGCTGGCCACGGCCCAGACCGGGACGGGAAAAACCCTGGCTTTCCTGATTCCCGCCATTGAAAACCTGCGCGCCAGCACATCGCGCAGCGTTGAAACCCTGGTGCTGGTTCCCACGCGCGAACTGGCCATGCAGGTGCTGGAGCAGTATGAGAAATTGCGCGGAAAGACGATTTCCCCGGCGGCTCTGGTCATCGGCGGCTTGCCCGAAAAGAGCCAGATCCGGTCTCTTCGTTCGGGAGCGCGCATGGTGGTTGCCACTCCGGGAAGGCTGGAGGACTTTCTTACCCGCAAGCTGGTAGACCTGCGTCAGGTGAAAATGCTGGTCCTTGATGAAGCCGACCGCATGCTTGATATGGGCTTCCTGCCGGCGATCCGCCGCATTACAGCGGCTTTGCCGAAGTCCCGCCAGACCTTGTGCTTCTCCGCCACCCTGGAGGCATCGGTGGCCGGCCTGGTGGACGACTACATGCAGTCTCCCGTCCGCGTGGCTATGGGGTCCACGCTGAAACCCGCGGAAAACGTGGAACTCCACGCGTTCGAGGTGGCGGCGATGGACAAAAAGAACGTTCTTCGCCAATTGCTTTATGAGGAAAAGGGACGCAGTCTGGTCTTTGCCCGCACCAAACGCGGCACCGAACGGCTGGCCAAAGACCTTTCCCGCGAGGGCTTTGCGGCAGCGATGATCCACGGCGATCGCTCGCAGTCGCAGCGCACAGGCGCGCTGAATGGTTTCGAAGAGGGCCGTTTCAACGTGCTGGTTGCAACCGATGTGGCCTCGCGTGGAATTCACGTCCGGGATGTGGCGCATGTGATCAATTATGACCTGCCGACACTGCCGGAAGACTTCGTGCATCGGGTAGGACGCACCGGTCGCGCAGGCGCCCGTGGCCGCGCCTCTACCCTGGTTTCCGGAGCTGAAATCGTGGAGCTGCGCCGCATCGAACAGGCTTTGAAGCTGCGCATGGTTCGCAAGCAGGTTGAGCCCGGCGGCGTTCCCGAATCGAAACGCGAAATTCGCAATACCCTCACCAGTCGCACCCTCAAGGCCATGAGCGGCGAAGTATTCGTGTAAGGGTCTTTTCGCTGTATCTGCCGCACTCGAAGGCGCGCGCCGTAAAAGCACCGGTCCGATTAGCAAAAACTTTCGGACCGCCGCGCCTTTGTACCTTCTGCTGTCCATAAACAGGTGAGTTTGTTGAATTTGAGAAGTTAATCGAAGAAGATACGGCGCGCTGCACGGGTCTTGCAGGCTGGAATATGTCTCAGGTTGGGATGTCAGTCAGCAGAAAACCGGCCCGTGAACGGATGAGAAGAGCCTTATTCTCCTATACTGGCTTCTCCGCCATCTCGGTTTCCACTGAATGATCCAGCGCGATGAGCGATTCATTGATGGTCTGCGAGGTGGATGTGCCCGTGCGCTGCATTTTTCTGGCCGATGCCGCAACCATCCGGCAAAGAAGAAAACGGTTTGGGATTTTCGTGGAAGCGTTGAAGACAAGTCCAGAGCGCATGGATACACCTCGTAATGCGAATCGCTGCATCGACGAAGGCCCGACAAATAGGACCGTGTCTCCGGAGAAGTAGCTTGCTCCAACTGTACTACGTCCACATCCTGAACTCAAGCAATTCGGAGTGTCGGCATGTTTACAACAGTCCATCTGCCTACCCGCAATTAAAATTTTTAATTTTCGGATGTCCTCATATCAGGGGCGGCAATTTTCGATTCACTTCCCTGTCATAATCAATCTGGAGCCGAACATCAGTGAGCGGCTCCCCAATAGTTAATACAGTTTGAGAGCGAGTTTTCGGCAAAATCC
>CAYTQA010000028.1:0-13019 GCA_964439495.1 uncultured Terriglobales bacterium
AGCACCGGACTGTGGCTCCGGCTGTTGTGGGTTCGATTCCCATCACCCACCCCACAAGAAAATTGTGACCCACCCATCGAACACCGCGATGGATGGGGTACCCGCAGATTCGATTCCCATCACCCCCAAAATAGAAAAAATGTCATCTTGAGTGAGCGCCGCGTTGCGGATGAGGCGCGAGTCGAAAGATCTGAAGTCGCGGTAGAGTTGCGTGTAAAACGTCTCTCGCAGGATTACGAAACTAACCCACCCATCGAACACCACGATGGATGGGGCACCCGGGAAGTCTTTAACTTTTGACGAACCGTTGGAAGTGTAGTCCAGAAGAATCAAACACACTCACACCACACAGAACGCAACGATGGTGCGTCCGCGCGCGCCGGTAGTTTGCTCCAGCTCTTTCAGCAGCTCGGACTCAAGATCGTCCGGATCGACTTCCATCTCACAGGCGGCGATCTCTTCCACCGTCGCGCCCTGAAAGCATAGCTCGCAGACGCCCAACCCACCTTCGGAGCGCACCGGCGGCCCAAAGGCGCGGCAGGTGATGGGACGCGAGTCATAGAGGTCGCATGTTCCGGTCTGCGGGTCGAGCACCGGACAAGGCTCGTCATTGGCAAAGGCGGCAAAGCGTTCTTCGGCGGCTTGCCCTTCCTCCAGAATGCCTGTGACCGGATCGCCGGGAAAATCGGGTGAGATGCGCGCCAGCGACTGCCGGGCGCGTTCGCGAATGCGGGCCGCACGCTGGGGATCGCGCTTCGCAAGCTGGGCGAGGCCGCGGCGCAGGCGCAACGCGTCAAGCTGGCTGATGGCAAATGCCCCAACACAGCACTGGCTGCATCCCGCATGGCAGCGCAGCCATGCTCCGCTCCTGCGTTCGGCATCGGCCAGCGCGGAATCCACGATCTGGACCAGCCTGCGGTCTCCCGCACGGAGTGAAGCGGAACCATCCATCCTTCCAGCATAGCGCAGCGGCGGGGGAGAGGCCACCGGGCCTCGGAAACTTGCATCGCGTGTAGACCCGCAATTGAGGCGGTATGTTGTGCAACTCCAATGTTGCACAACCGGGGAAGAGCCCGACCTTCATTCGGGCGTAACGGGCGCCAACAATTCGCTGGCTTAGCCTCGGGCGTCTCGATTCTCGCGGTGGCTGAAAGCGGTCTCGATTTCATTGCATAAAACGCGGTAAAAACTTGGGTTGAAAGACATTCCGAAATAGCAACATCTCGCAGCTCTCAAGGCCTCTAATTAAGAGGAATGTATAAGTACTTCTCAGGCCGGGTACTCTGGTTTTTATTTTTGGTCTCGATGGCAGGCTGCGGTGGAGGTTCCGCCCCGTCCTCGCCACCCGCTCCCGCTCCGCCGACCGTCGCCTCTACGCCTTTAACCGCCGTCCCGGTCTTCGGCCACATCTTCTTGATCGTCTTTGAGAACCAGGGGTATGGCAGCATCATCGGCAATCCGGCGCTTCCTTACCTGAACAGCCTGGCCACCCAGTATGGCCTGGCAACAAATTACTATGCGAATCAACATGCCTCCCTGGGCGACTATTTCTTTTTGACCATGGGACATTCGGTCCAACTCGATTCCACCGGCGAGTTTAGCGGGATTGTGACCGACGATAATGCCGTCCGCGAGCTGGTGGCGGGGGGCAAAAGCTGGAAGGTCTATGCCGAGGGCCTGCCTTCCGTGGGATATACCGGCGGCTCCGTCTTTCCTTATGCTAAGAGGCATAATCCCTTTGCCTACTTTGCCGATGTAGTAAACAATCCCGCGCAGGCCGCCAACATGGTCCCGTTCTCCCAGTTCGCGGGCGACCTCGCCAACAACAGCCTGCCGCAGTATGTGTACATTGTGCCCAACTTGCAGGACGATATGCACGATTGTCCCGCGGGAATGGGCACGACCTGCACGGTGGCCGATAAGCAAATGGCGGGGGACAATTGGCTGCGCGCTAACATCGGGCCGCTCATCGAGAGCGCCGCCTTCAAGAACGACGGGCTGTGGGTCCTCACCTTCGATGAGGCGGAAAGGACCGACACTACCAACGGAGGAGGCAGGGTAGCCACGATCCTGATTGGCTCAAGGATCAAGCCGGGCTACCAATCCACTACCCTCTATCAGCATGAAAGCACATTGCGGCTCACGCTTGAGGGCCTCGGCATCAAAATCTTTCCCGGCAAAGCCGCCAGTGCTCCCAGCATGCTTGAATTCTTTCAGTGAGGTCGTGTTCCCTATTTCTCGGGCTGAGCGAAACAGGGCAGAAGTACCGGATCCAGCGCCCACTTCAAGGACGATGAACGAGAACGGAATCCATGACCTTGGTAACTTGTAACCTCGCCTGATTCTGGTAAGCTGCGCACAATCCCCCTACGACAATAGCTAAAAATGTTTTTACGGCTTGTGTTCGCAACTTGCCGCGGCAGGGCCGCGAGTCTGTGTGTTGTAGCCGTGCTTGTGCTTACGCGTGCCCCGCTCTGCCAAGAAGTTCCAGAGGTCCCATCGGGCAGCATACTTCAGATTCGCTTAGATCAATCCGTTTCATCCAATAATTCCAGGGCAGGCGACGCGATCCATGCTGTCCTGATTTCACCGTGGGAAGTCCAGGGTTCGATTCTGTTACCAGCAGGTACAGAGGTCCTCGGGACTGTTACCCACGCCAGGAAAGTGGGCCTGGGGTTTGTTCACGAGAAAGCAACGCTGGAATTGAATTTCCATGCTTTGGTTCTTCCTGACGGGGCCAGGAAGCCCATAAAGGCCAAAGTCGTGGAAGTTGACAATGCCCGGGAGAGTGTCAATTCGGAGGGCCGAATCGAAGGCGTTCGGGCCACCGCAAGCTATGGCTCCAAAGCCACGGGATTTATAACCGGCGTGGCCGAATTTGACCCGCTGCTTGCTTTGTTCGCATTCAGTGGCTCGACCATGGTGCTCCGTTTCCCGGAACCGGAGGTCTGGTATCCGGCAGGCACGGAAATCAATCTCGAATTGCAGCAACCAGTCATAGTCGAACGTCCATTTTCCGCTCCGCTACGCCCAGTCGCCGCAAACGATGAGGAAAAATCCTGGTTGACTGATTACGTGGCTGAGCTGCCGTTTCAGACCATGACATTGAAGACTGGGACCCCCTCTGACATCACCAATCTGCTGTTTCTCGGAAGCGAGGAAGAGATCAACCGGGCTTTTACGGCCGCAGGATGGACCACCAGTGATGAGTTCAATTCCACCACCGCATATAACACTGCAATGGCCCTGGCCCAGGATCGCGCATACCGGCAAGGCCCAATGTCAGTGTTATTGCTCGATGAGCATCCTCCACACGTAAGCTACCAGAAGAACCTCAATACCTTCGCCAAGCGCCACCATCTGCGCGTCTGGCATGTTTCCGAGCCCTGGATGACCCATCAAACATGGATGGCCTCTGCCACGCATGATGTGGGTATAGGGCTGTCAAAGCAGTCAACCAGACTCACGCACCTTGTGGATGCGAACGTGGACAACGAACGCTCAAAGGTCATTAATGATTTGGTTTTCACCAACTGCGTGGATGCGGTCCAACTCATCGACCGGCCGCATGTTCCTCGCAGCACTCGCAATGGAAGCGGCGACAGGTTGTTCACTGATGGGAGGATTGCCGTGATCCAACTGAACGCCTGCGATCATCCTCGTCTTTCGAACCAGATGGTGGACGATGCAGTTCCAAGACACGGCAGGGCAGTAGGCCATGCTGTGCGGCAGTTCGACCTCACCCTCCGAAATACCTTGCTGCGCGATAATGTTGGCTGGCAAGCTTACAGCGGCAGCCGCTCCCTGGTAAGGGCGTTGCACCACGGAGGAACGCGACCCGCTCCAATGGCAACCGAGGGGGAGAATGAGGAGGAGCGCCCGGCATTTTCGGCAACGCCCGCCAAAATAGGCATTGCGGCCGATCTGGCCCCATATCCCGGTACCTCGGAAGTTCCGCGAAGAGGCTGGTCCGGCGTGGAGTTCAGTTTGGATGGAGGACTTTCGCTGCGCAGATTTCTGGGTGACGTATTTCTTGAAACCTACGATCCGGTGCTGGATGTTACAGACGTTCTTGAGTTTCCGCTTAGAATCGAATCGGGCGCCGCGATTTCCCCCAAGATTGTAATACACGCTCAAAGGCGCTTTTCGCATGAGATCAGCTACAACTTTCTTCAGGCCAATTTAAGGATCGGCGGAACCGATGTCGCCGAAAAAGACCGCTTGCGAATCCGCCAGATCGGCTACGCCCTAGAGACGCAGCTTGCGCCGGCGAGGTTTCGTATCCGTCCATTCCTGCTGGCCGGTCCTACGTTTACCTCCTTTTCTTTGAAGAACGCCAGCGTGCCCAAGAGTGATGCGGTATTTCAATTTGTCTTAAGGACCGCCGGCCCGGTACTGAATGCCTTCAATGCTGCGGGAGTCGCGCCGCTTGATGGAGGCACCGTGTTCCGGGCAGGCGTGGATTATGGTGCTGGATGCCGGATACGGCTCACCGATTTGCTCAACGTCCGCGTCGAGTATCGGGAAAACTTTTCCGCCGATCCGGACTTCTTCAATCGCCAGTCAGCCCATTTCAGTGATCAGGGCATCTATACCAGCCAGGATCCAGGATCCAGCAGACACTCCGCAATTACAGTTGGTATGGCATTTCATCCCTGATCCGCTGGAGGAGCGGTTAACCCCAGGCAATATTGAACATTCGGCGCAAAGTCCAACCCAAGGCATAAAAAAAAAGCACACCCTTCTGTTTCTTTCACCGGGTATGGCGCGCCTTAGTGTAAATTGGTGCGGGCAGTGACTCATCTGCCGCGGCACCCCTTTACACTGAGGAGGATAATTCGCTGAAACTGAACGCATACCTGCTAAAAAGCACAGTGGTGGCTGCCTTGGGCGGCCTTTTGTTTGGATTCGATACGGCCGTGATTGCGGGCACTACTCAGTCCCTGCGGGCGACCTACATGCTTTCGCCCCTCTACCTTGGAATCACGGTCTCAAGCGCCCTCTGGGGCACCATTATCGGCTCGCTTCTGGTGGGCATCCCCGGCGAGCGATATGGCCGTCGCGACAGCCTTCGGGCGATTGCCATTCTATATCTGGTCTCCGCTCTGGGTTGCGCCTTTGCCTGGAGCTGGCCCGCGCTGATCGTCTTCCGTTTTGTGGGAGGCATCGCCATCGGCGGCTCTTCGGTGCTGGGACCGATGTACATCGCGGAGATCTCGCCCGCCAAATGGCGCGGACGGCTGGTCGGCTTTTTCCAATTCAACGTCGTATTGGGGATCCTGCTGGCCTATCTTTCCAACTACCTGGTCGGACTCGCGCCGCTCGGCGCCAATGAATGGAGATGGAAGCTGGGCGTGACCGCATTTCCCGCGGCGTTGTTTTTCCTGATGCTGTTCGCCATTCCGCGCAGCCCGCGCTGGCTGGTGAAGAAGGGAAGAGTCGAGGAGGCAAGGACCATACTGCAAATGACCGGAGAGCAGAACTACGAGCAGGAGTTGCGGGAGATCGTGGACTCGATCCATCTGGAGCAAAGCGGAGAGCGGGAGCCGCTCTTCCGGGCGAAATATAGCCTGCCGATCTTTCTGGCCGTCTCGATTGGCATGTTCAATCAGCTTTCCGGCATCAATGCCATCCTTTATTACCTCAATGACATCTTTGCGCATGCCGGCTTCAGCAAGGTGTCGGGGGACATTCAGGCGGTGGCGGTGGGCGTGACCAACCTGCTCTTCACCATGCTGGCCATGTCGGTAATCGATCGCATTGGGCGCAAGACCCTGCTGCTGATCGGGTCGGTGGGGACGGCGGCGTGCCTGGCCGGGGTCTCGGCCGTCTTCTTCACCGGACGCCATGAGAACCTGCTGGTCTGGCTGCTGGTCGGCTACATCGCCTTCTTTGCCTTTTCCCAGGGCGCCGTCATCTGGGTATACATCAGCGAAGTATTTCCCAATCGGGTGCGGGCCAAGGGCCAGAGCCTGGGGACCTTCTCCCACTGGTTCATGAATGCGCTCATCTCCGGAATCTTCCCGCTCATGGCGGCCTCTTCTGGGGCGTATCCCTTCGTCTTCTTCGCGATCATGATGGTGGTGCAATTCTTCGTGGTGTTGTTTATGTATCCGGAAACCAAGGGGACTTCTCTGGAAGAGATGCAGAGGAGGCTGGGGATCGCCTGAACCTTACCCATTCTTCGAGGCAGATATTCGGGGCAGACCGGCATCTCTATGCTGTCTGCCCCGATTCCAATACCGGAATATAGTTTCAACTTCACTCCTTGCCGCAACCCAGCGGATATATAATTGCGTGCTTACACTGGGCCCCGATGTACAGGAGGCTTTATGCGTTCGCTCGCCGTTCTACTCTCCGCTGCCACTGTGTTTCTCTCCCTTGCCTGGTGCGATGAAGGGCACCATCATGCGCTTACATCGGAAGAAATTGGCTCCGTCCACTTTCTGACCTCGTGCGCGAAGCCGATCGAAGGCGATTTCAATGGCGCGGTGGCGCTCCTGCACTCCTTCCAGTACGAGCAGGCGCGTCAGGCCTTCATGGATGTTGCAGGGAAGGATCCGGGATGCGCCATGGCCTGGTGGGGCGTTGCCATGACGCACTACCACGGTCTGTGGGACAACGGAAATATCGCAGCCGGACGGGAAGCCCTTCAAAAAGCCAGGCAGACCGCCGCGTCCAACTCGAAGACCACCGCCCGCGAGACGGCTTACATCGACGCTCTGAGTGAAATTTACCGCGAGGACGGCAAGGACGGCCCAGCCCATGCGCTGGCGTTCGAACAAAAAATGGGCGCTCTGCAGGCGGCTTATCCCGACGACAGTGAGGCCGCCATCTTTCACGCCCTCACGCTCGATATCACCGCCCCCAAGACCGACAAAACCTTCGCCAATCAGCGCCGGTGCGGCGAGATTCTCGAGCCTCTCTTTGCCCAGCAGCCCCATCATCCGGGGATTGCCCACTACATCATTCATTGCTACGACAATCCGGCGCTTGCCCAGCGCGGACTGGGAGCGGCCCGGCTGTTCGCAACCATCGCACCGGCATCGGCCCATGCCAATCACATGCCTTCGCATATCTTCACGCGCGTCGGCTCCTGGGAGGAGTCCATTGCCTCGAATGTAAAATCCGGGAGATGGCGCAGAAGGCAGAAGGCTCTTCCAGGAATGGAGAGGCGCGGGACCAGCGGCTCCATGCCCTGGATTACCTGGAATATGCGTATCTGCAGAGCGGCCGCGTGAAGCAGGCCAAGGCCGTGCTCGATGAGATCGCCGCGCTGCAGCCCATTCCCGGGATCACATTAACCGGTGACTATTCGCTGGCCGCGGTCCCGGCGCGCTATGCAATCGAGCGGGGCAAATGGGAAGATGCCAGCGCGCTTTCCGTGCGGCCAGAGGGCGCGCCGTGGACGCAGGCCCTTACCTGGACGGCCATCGGCATTGGCAGCGCGCGCTCCGGAAAACCGGACCGGGCCCATCAGGCGCAACAGATGCTCGCCACTCTGCGTGATGCCGCCAAGCAGAACAATACCTATTGGTCGAACCAGGTAGAGGTCCAGCGGCGGGAGGTGGCGGCCTGGATCGCCGAAAGCGGCGGCAAGAGCGCGGATGCAATCAGCATGGCCCGTTCGGCGGCGGAGCTGGAGGAGAGCATGGACAAGCATGCGGTCACGCCGGGCGCGGTCACCCCCGCCCGCGAGATGCTTGCGCAGTTGCTCCTGATGGAAAAGCGCCCAGTGGAATCCCTCGCCGAATACGAGGCCGTCCTGAAGACCACTCCCAACCGGTTTAATGCGCTCTATGGCGCGGCCACGGCCGCCGAATCCGCCGGCAATGCAAGCGCCGCCGGCAAATATTTCAAGCAGTTGACGGAGATTGCGACCGGGGATGAGCGGCCGGAATTGGTGACCGCCCGCAAAAAGGTTGCGGTCACTGCACGGAACTCGCCGCCGGTACGCGATTGAGTGGGACCACAACCTGCAGATTCCTTCGAAGGCCTCCATAAAGAACGCGGCCTCAGCCGCCGATGGAGGTCTGCGTGTATGCTGGGTTAGGGTAGAGAATGGGTTCCTTGCAATCACAGCGCGGCGGAGTAGCGGTCCCTCCCCGGCGGAGGAGAGGATTCAGCGATGAGCAGCTTGATCATCTGGCGGGAATCCTGGATGACTTTATCCGCATTCCCGGCATTCCGGTGCGCATTGGGCTGGATGCGATCATCGGCCTGGTCCCCGGCATCGGCGATGTAATCAGCGGCCTGGCTTCCTTTGTAATCGTATTTTCGGCATGGCAGCGCGGCCTGCCCCGCATCACCATTACCCGTATGGTGGTAAACATTGCCATCGATACCCTGGTGGGCTCCGTCCCGATCTTCGGCGACGTATTCGACGCACTCTGGAAATCCAATCGCATGAATTACCGGCTGTTGGTGCGTCACCGCGAACAGCCCTATAAAAGACATGCATGGAAGGACTGGCTTTTCCTTTTGTTCCTGGCGCTCTGCGTTGCTCTTATTATTGTGGTGCCCATTGCGTTTTTGATCTGGCTGATTCATCTGCTGAGAATGTAGTGCCCGGGAGGAGACCATGAACGGCTTTTTCCCGCATACTATTGCACATGCAAATCTCCGTCTCCAATAATCCTTTTGCGGTGCTCACATTAATCGCCGCTCCGGCGGTGTTTACCAATGCTTCCTCGGTCCTCGCTCTGGGGACAGCCAATCGGCTCGGTCGGGTGGTGGACCGCACCCGGCAACTTACCAAAGAGCTGCGCGAGACCGCCTCCGGAGATAATTCGGAGACCACCATGTGGGAGCGGCAGCTACACCGCCTGGAAGCCAGGGCGCAACGGCTGGTGAAGGCCATCAGTTACTTTTATCTCTCCATCGGATCGTTTGCGGCGGCAAGCATGATTTCCATTGGCGGCGCTATTCTGGCCAACTCGCACCAGCGGCTTGCCTTTGAAGTGTTTACCGGGCTGAGCCTGCTGGCGGGAATGGTGGGCTTTATAAGCCTCGTCCTGGGCTGCACATTGCTGGTGGGCGAAACTCGGCTGGCGCTCCAGTCCATATCGGAAGAGGCGCGGCTGGCCCACAGATGGTTTCATAAGGGCTGAACCAGCAGAGCTGCGTCATTTTCCTCATCTTCCTCATCCGCTCCCATCCGATTCCTCTCCGCATCTTCAGGTGAGGTGCGCCTGCAAGTAGCTGATTTGCAATCGCTTATCGAATGATTCCCAATTGATTGTAGAAATGAGATGCGGTGCATGGCGTTCCTGCCCGATGCCGCGTCATTCTCCAGTACGAGGACGGAACATTGCTGAAAACTAAAACTCTTCCGATATTTTTTGTGGCGCTCTGCACCTTCAGCGCGCCCGCTCTGGGAACAGAGCTGAAATCCAGGACCGTTGCCGCCTTTGACCAATATGTGCAGCTCAGGGAAGGGCAGATGGCCGCCGCCGGCGAGCATGGAAGCTTCTTACGCGTAGACCGGCTTGCTCCACAGCAGCGTGAACAGGCCTATGCGCGACTTCGCTCCGGCGATGTGCTGATCGAGCGGCAGCAGGCGCCGGAGATCTCCGATGGGCTGATCCATCATTGGGTTGCAACGGCCTTTATCCCTGGGACCACCCTGGCCCAGGCCGTGGCCCTGTTGAAGGATTATGGCAATTACCAGAACGTCTACCGTCCGGAGGTCGAGCGCTCCCGCGTGTTAGAGCACAAGGGAGAGGAATACAGGGCGGCGTTGCGACTGCGGCAGCAGCACGCCCTCACCGTTGTGCTGGATACGGAATACGACGTCCGCTTCGTCGCGGCGGGAACACACGCCTCCGTCCGTTCCCACAGCACTCGCATTGCGGAGGTCGAAGCTGCCGGAGAAAAGGCGGAGCATGAGCTTCCGCCCGGCAACGACCATGGTTTTTTGTGGCGGATTAACACCTATTGGCAACTCGTCGAAAAAGATGGCGGCGTCTACGCCCAATGCGAGGCCATTTCGCTGACGCGCGATGTGCCCACGGGGCTGGGATGGCTGGTTGGATCTTATATCGAAAGCATTCCCCGCGAGTCTTTGCTTTTCACGCTGAACGCCACCAGAAAGGCTTTGGAGCACAAGCAGTAACCCGAGCGATCGGGAACACACGAAACGAAAAATGGAGGTTCCCATGTCATCGAAGGACCACGCACTGCAATTCGGACAAACCATTGCTCTTCCTGCGACCGCACAAGCCCGCGGCTTTAAGAATGCGCGGCGCATCCAGGAGAGCTTTACCGCTGCCATCGAAAAGAAGGCTTTAATCTGGATGGCGGAACGCCTGCCCCGGTGGATCAACTCCGATCACCTGACCGGCCTGGGCCTTGCCGCGATGTTCTTTGCCGGAGCTTCGTATGCCTGGGCGCATCGGAGCCGCGCGGGGTTCCTGTTGGCAATCTTTTTCCTGGCATTGAGCTGGTTTGGCGACAGCCTCGATGGCACGCTGGCGCGAGTGCGAAATTGCCAGCGTCCGCGGTACGGTTTTTATGTGGACCATATTGTGGATGCCTTTGGCGCCGCTTTTCTGATGATCGGGCTGGCCTGGTCTGGATGCCTGCACTGGGGCGTGGCCATGGGCATGTTGATCGTGTTTCTCATCTTCTCCATCGAAGTGCACCTCGCCACCTATACCCTGGGAAAGTTTCAGCTCTCTTATTGGAAGTTTGGGCCTACCGAGATCCGCATCCTGCTGGCGATCGGGAGCGTCAAGCTCTTCGTCAGTCCATGGGCGCACCTTGCCGGCCATCAATACCTGCTGTTCGATGTCGGAGGCATCATCGCCATTCTGGGAATGGGCGCAATGATGATGGTTTCAACCGTGCGCCACACTGTCCAACTTTATCGCGAAGAGAGGATTGGCTGATGCATCCCCGGCAAGCAACTGTCGTGCGCTGGACCAAATTCAACCTCGTCGGCATCATCGGAGTGGCCGTGCAACTGGGGCTGTTGTATGCGCTCACCTGCGGGCTCGGGCTGAATTATCTGTGGGCAACTTTCCTCGCGGTGGAATGCACGATTGTCCATAATTTTTTGTGGCATGAGCGCTTCACCTGGGCCGACCGCAGGGATGGAACAATGCGGGCGCGGGCCATCAGGCTGGCAAGATTCAACCTGACCAATGGGGCGGTCTCGGTTTTTGGCAACCTGCTGCTGATGCGACTATTGATCAGTCAGGCCCATTTCCCGGTACTGCCGGCCAATGGATTGGCGATCCTTTTCTGCTCGATGGCCAATTTCTTCTTGGGGGACCAGTTCGTGTTCCGTCCTGTCCCGGTGAAAGTGTGAAGGGCTTTATTGAAGCCGGAAAGATCTACGTAAGATGCTGAAAAATTAAGCGTTTAGTAGGTAACCTAAGAATCCTCTAATAGTAACCCTGAAACTCCCTTGGGAACCTTTGAGGATTGCGCGAAAGGTGGGATTCTATATCGCGAGGTTAACAAATGACTCTGTCCGTTGATAGGAACAAACAGCAGACGACGATGGAACCGGGCGAGCTCACTGCTGACTCCTGCATCGTTACGCGCGAGTACGAGCGGTATAAGGTGGATTTCCCGGTAAAGGTATTTGCAAAAGGCAAGCGGGGGCACACGCAGGGGCGAAGCAGCGATTTGTCGCTGGGTGGTCTGTCCTTTTATGCTCCGATGGAGCTCGAAATCGGGCAGGCGATCCAGGTGCACCTGTCGCTCCCATATTCCCGTATGGTCCTGGGCCTCGATGCGGTAGTCAAAAATGTAAATGGATTTCGCTTTGGAGTGGAATTCGAAAAACTTAGAGAGGCTGAATTCGCTGAGATTGAGCGCATCATGAAGATACTCGCAATCACCGCTTAAGATTGCGAGTGTTTCCATACCTCGTTGCAATTTCCAAGCTCCGCCCATCGGCTGGAGCTTTTCTTACGCGAGACGAACATTGCTTTGTAGTTGCCCATCTGCTCCTCATCCCTTTCTTGCACAGTCCGTGTGCGGGTGAGATCATAATCAAAAGCGCCTGAGTTCGATAATTTTCTTAAGATCTATCGGGCGGACCATCCTTTCACTTCATGAAGCGCTCCGGAATCGCCGATCTTCCCCTGCATGGCGGACGCGTGCCGCCCTGGCTGGCGGAGCGCATGACGAAGCTGGGGACGGCCATCGCGGAGAACGTGGTCCATCAATATGGCGTCTCCGAGCTGTTGTCGCGCCTGAGCGATCCTTTCTGGTTTCAGGCCCTGGGCTGCGTGATGGGCATGGACTGGCACTCCTCCGGCATTACTACTTCGGTCCTGGGCGCTCTCAAGCGCGGCCTGAACCCCCGCGCGCGGGAGCTTGGGATTTACATCTGCGGAGGTCGCGGCAAACATTCCCGGAAGACTCCCGACGAACTGCGCGCCGTGGCCGAGCGCGAGGAGCTGGATGGCGATGCGCTCGTGCGTACCAGCCGGCTCACCGCCCGCGTGGACAACAATGCCATTGCCGACGGCTTCCAGCTTTATTTGCACACGTTTGTGCTCGCCGCCAGCGGCGAATGGGCGGTGGTGCAGCAGGGGATGAACGGCGAGAGCGGCCTGGCGCGGCGCTACCATTGGCATTCCGCTTCGGTCCGCGATTTCACCTGCGCGCCGCATACCGCGGTGGTTGGAGAACCTCAGGGCACGATCATGAACCTGGTCGATGCCCATGCGCTTCCGGCGCAGCAGGCATTGCTGGAGATCGCCCGGGAAAATCCGGAAAAGACGCTGGGAGAGGTGCGCAAACTTATATTGCCCAGGCATCACGAAGTCCGCGCCGGCAATGTTGACCTGAAGCGCCTGGGGGCGGTGCTGGCCGTGGCCTACGAACGGGAGTTTCGTGATTTTGCCTCACTCCTGTTGCTTGAAGACCTCGGACCACGCACGCTTCAGTCGCTCGCGCTGGTGGCGGAGGTCATCCATGGGGCGCCCACGCGCTTCTCCGATCCGGCGCGCTTTTCGTTTGCCCATGGCGGAAAGGACCGCCATCCCTTTCCGGTCCCGCTG
>CAYTQA010000028.1:13029-15025 GCA_964439495.1 uncultured Terriglobales bacterium
CCGCTGAAGACTTATGACGAATCGCTCTCCGTGCTGCGCCGCTCCCTTGATAGCGCGAGGCTCGGACATACGGAGAAGATCGACGGCTTTGCCCGTCTCGACAATTTTGTGCGCAACATCGAGCAGCGATACAGGCCGGAAGCGGACTTTGCGGCGGTGGTTGCGCACGAGCACGCCATCTCACCCTCCCTCGACGGCAGAAGCGTCTTTGACGATCGAAAGGCGAAGCTATTGAAGCACCCTGGTCCGGCAACTTCGGCGGACAAGAATGCTTCGGCCAATCCCAAAAAAGACCCGCAAGGCAAGCAATTGAATCTGTTTTAAAGCCTCCATTCCGGTCAGAGGACCCTTCTACTTGCCGGCGGGAACATAGACTCTGTCCGCCGATACCAATTCGGCGTTGGGCACTTCTGTCTGTACCTTCACGGGTTGAAAGCCTGCTTTATTTTCCGCGCGCGCCAGAAATTTGAGCAGATATTGGTGGTCCAGCTTGGTGGCGACGTCCTCAAGATACGGCTGGAATGAAACCGGGGTTTGATAGCCCAGGTAATACATCTCGCCGCCGCTCTCGTCGGAGATGCGGGCAAGATCGTTTTGTCCCCACATCATCCGCCAGTAGCTATGTCCATAGTGCCCTGCCGCCCGCGCATACATGGAATAAACGATCACCTGGTTTCGCTGCAATTCGTCCACAGTTGTGTCGATATAAGGATCGTTTGGTCCGCCTTCATAGGCATCGATTCCGTCCGTCACCATAATGACTTCCCGGCGCGGCGCGCCCGGGAACCATTTTTTAACAGCTCCTGCAGGGAAAAATATGGACTGGTCCCGCCCGTCGAAGCGCCAAAGGGCAGCCTCACTGCTTTGGCTGCTGCGGCGTGATCGGTGGTCAGATTCTGCGCTATCTCCACCGTGCCGTTTCTCATATATCCGACTCCAATCGAGGTCGTGGCCGGCAGCGAATTGATGAATTTGCGGAAATCTTCCAGTTGAGGACCCAACCCTGCATCGCTCAATCCGTCATCCATCAGCAGGAAGAGCTCCAATTGCGCGTGCTCGCCCTGAAACGGAATCCAGTCGGTCACCTGGGCGCGATCATGGCCCTGATAGACCATTACATCCTTGCGATTGATGTTGGGTATGGTTTTGCCGTGACGGGCCTCCACCGTCACAATCAACTGCGCCGGGACGCCGGGCAGGGAAGAGGGATTCTGCGCTTCCAACGCAGGGCCATGCAGGGCGGCTGTCACAAGCAGTAAAAGGACCATCCTGAATGTGTTCATGGAGCTTTTCATCTTCGATCCCCCACAATATTTTCGATGATTGGTGTGATGCCGTGATCGCGCCCAGGAAGTCCAACGCGGGAGGATATGGCTACTTTCTTTATCAGCTTGGTGAAAGCGACCTTAGAGGACCGGAAATCTGCACTATATACAGTCTGGGTAGGAAAGAGGGCTTTTGACTGCAAGTGCCTCCGGAGCGCGATTTCGAGAACAAGAGAGGTAAACAGGGCAGGGTTTTAACCCTGCCGAAACTGGGAACCGCCACCAGCGGTTATGCGCCGCTGGTGACTACCTCGACCGCCGGAATGCCGCGTCTTTGCGAGCCCTTCAAGGCAAAGAACAGAATGTATACATAACAAAGCGCGGGCAGGAAGAAAGCATGATGGATCCCGATATGGTCGGCGAGGATCCCCTGGATCTCAGGGATGATTGCTCCTCCGATGATCGCCGCCACCAGCAATCCCGAGCCTTTCGTGGTCAGCGGACCGAGTCCTTCGATGGAGAGGGTGAAGATGCTGGGGAACATGATGGAATTAAAGAGGCCGACCAGGATGATGCTCCAGACCGCCAGATGGCCGAAGCTGATCATCGAGAGGGTCACCAATACAAAAGCCATCACAGCGGAGGTGGCCAGCACCTTCGACGTGCGAATCTTTTGCAGCACGGCGGAGCCAATGAACCTGCCGACCATCGCGCCCCCCCAATAAAATGAG
>CAYTQA010000029.1:0-14903 GCA_964439495.1 uncultured Terriglobales bacterium
CCACTACATCATCATGGACGACGTGGAGCTTACCGATGCCAGCGAGAAGATCACCGCGATCGGGGTCCAGGGGCCGCGTTGCCGCGAAGTGCTGCGGCAGGCTGGAATCCAGCTCCCGGAGCTGGAGGGCATGCAGCTCATGGACCTGACCTGGCGGGACGCCGGTATTTCGGTCACGCGCATGGCCAGCGAGGATTATGAAACCTACGAAATCTGGGCCAGCGCAGCCAACCTCGCGGCGATATGGGACGCGCTGCTCCAGGCAGGGGCGGTCCCCATCGGCGCGGAGACGCTGGAAAAATTCCGGGTGATGATTGGATTTCCCAAGTATGGGGTGGATATTCGCGAACGCGACCTGCCCCAGGAAACCGGCCAGACACATGCCTTGAATTTTTCCAAAGGCTGCTATGTGGGGCAGGAGATTGTGGAGCGCATCCGCTCGCGCGGGAATGTTCATCGTACCTTCAAGGGCTTTACCTTTGCCGGCGAGCCGCCCGCGCCCGGAGCCAAGCTCCAGTCCGAAGGCAAGGAAGTTGGGGAGATCACCAGCATTGCGCGCGTGCCCTCGGTGCATGTAAGCAGCGACCGCGTGCTGGGCCTCGGATACGTTCGCCGTGAGGCGCTGGAACGCAAAGGCAGGATTGAATATAGCGGCGGCGAGGCAAAGCCGTCGGAGGTCCCTTTTCCACTACAGTAGTAGAAGGTTTGACTTATGGCTGAAAAGAAACAGGATTTCGTTGTAACCGATCGCAGAAAGTTCACCGAAGAAGGCGACCTGCGCAAAGAAGCTGAGACCCGGGTAGAGGAAGCAAAGAGCTCCGCTCCGGCCGCGGGAGGGGCCGCGGCGCAGGAAGAAGCGCACGCCCCTTCGCCTTCCCCCGCCGAACACTCCGCCCAGCACCAGGCCTACAGGGAATCGGGCAAGCGCATTGATGAAGCCATTGGCAGCCAGGGGCAGATCGATCCCAAAGAGTTCGAAATGTCCTTCGAGCGCCTGATCGGCTCTTTATATATGACGGCGTTGATGCAGTTAGGCGCGGTCCACGAAGAGGGCAAGCCGGTGCAGCCGGACATTATCGGCGCGCGCCAAACCATTGATACGCTCAGCCTGCTGAGCGACAAGACGAAAGGCAATCTCAGCCCCGCCGAGCAGAATCTCCTGCAGAATGCCCTCTTCGAGCTGCGCATGGCATTTGTTGAGATCACCAATTCCCTGACCCGGCCGCCACAAAATCCGGGCCTCTCCGGAGGCGGAGCCAGGAAATAATGCTGGCCCTTCTTACCGTGCTGGGGAGCGGGACCTCGATGGGGGTCCCCACCATCGGGTGCACATGCAAGGTGTGCGTGTCCGCGGATCCCCGCGACCAGCGCACGCGTCCCTCCGTGCTTATTGAATATAACGGCCATGTGGTGATCATCGATACCACCCCGGATTTTCGTCAACAGGCGATCCGCGAAAAGATGATGCGGCTCGATGCCGTGCTCTATACCCATGGCCATGCCGACCATGTGCTGGGGCTGGACGATGTGCGCCCCTTGAGCTTTCGCCATGCCAGCAGGATCCCTCTTTATGCGGACGAGCCCACGGCCCGCGTAGTGGAGCGAATGTTCAACTATATCTTCGACGCGAGCTATGAATATGGAAGCCTGGCCAGGGTGCAGATGAACCGGATCAAGGGCCCCGTCGAGTTATTCGGCGCGGTATTCAAGCCGATCACAGTGTTGCACGGCAAGGCCCCGATCACCGGCTACCGCTTCGGCTCCGCCGCGTATCTCACCGATTTCAGCAGCATTCCGGAGGAGAGCATGCGCGAGCTGCGCGAGCTTGACGTTCTTTTTCTGGATGCGCTGCGCCACAAACCGCACCCCACGCATTCCACGCTGGAGGATTCGCTCAAAATCGTAAAGGAGCTTAAACCCAAACGGGCCTTCTTCACCCATATGTCGCACGACCTGGGCCATAAAGAGACCAATGCAATCCTTCCCGACAACGTGCGCCTCTCCTATGACGGAATGAAGCTGGAGTTCGAGATCTGAGCCATGCGTATCTTTCGACATCTCGACGAACTTCCGCCCGGCCTTGGCCCCACTGTGATAAGCATCGGCAACTTCGATGGCGTCCATTGCGGCCATCGCAAGGTCCTTGCGGAGGTAGTCAAGCGGGCCCGGGAGCTGAACGCCTCGGCGATGGCGGTGACCTTCGATCCTCATCCCGCGCGCGTGCTGCGGCCCGAAGCCCCGCTGAAGCTCATCACTCCACTTCCCATCAAGCTCAAATTGCTCGAATCGACCGCTCTGGATGCGGTGCTGGTGGTCCCTTTTTCGCCGGAATTTTCCGCCATTCCGCCCCGCGAGTTCGCGCAGCGGATGGTCGCCGCCACCCTGCACGCCCGCGAGGTGCATGAGGGCGCAAACTTCCACTTTGGCCATCGGGCGGAAGGGAATGTGGAGCGTCTTGCGGAATTGGGCCGCGAGTTCGGCTTTCGCGTGGTGACCTATCGCGAGATGCAGGTACGCGGCGAAACCGTTTCCAGCAGCCGCATCCGCCAGCTCTTGGCCGAAGGAAAAGTGGGCCGCGCACGCACCCTGCTGGGAAGGAACTTCAGCATCGTAAGCACTCCCGCCGCGGGACGCGGCTATGGCACGCGTTACACCGTTCCCACCATTAACCTCGCTCCCTACCACGAGCTTCTGCCCGCCAATGGGGTTTACATCACCCGGACCCACGTTGCGGAGGAGAGCTTCGATTCCGTCACCAACGCCGGAGTGCGTCCAACCTTGGGCGAGCCCTCTTTCGCCGTTGAAACCCATCTGCTTGACTTCCATCCTGTGCCCCTGTCGGAAACCACTCGCATTGAGGTCGAATTTCTGAAGTGGCTCCGCCCTGAGATGAAATTTGCCGGGGCGGAGGAGCTTCGCCGCCAGATTGGCCAGGATGTAAAGCTCGCGCGCCATTACTTCCGACTTGCACAACGGCTGACTCCGAATGGCCCGCTCCCGGCCAGCCCACGCCATTAAAGAATGGGCGCCTCCAACTGACGAAGCATTAGGGCTTTCTTAGACATACCGCTCTTAAAAAGGCGGATCGCCTCTTTCGGAGGAGACCCGGAAAACTTTACCTTCGCCCGCGATAGAGATTGCCTGAGAGTACATGTACCCGGTCCCGAAAAAGACCCACGGGACACGCCCTTTTGAGGGTCTTTATGCGGCAAATCTTGGGCCCAGGGCGCCGGCATTCAGGTAGGCTGCTGATGAGAGCGTTTGGATTGACCTTGGGCCAAGGAGCAGCAATGTCTTACGAAGCGGAGAATACAATCCCCGAGATACGCAAGATATCCCCGCGAAAACTTGCGGAAGTGAACGGTGAGTGGTGGGTCCTGATCGGTTTGCTGTTGACCGCGGCATTGATCAATTATTTTGCCGCTTTCAATCAGATGCTGTTGTGCCTGTATACCCTGCCCACCCTGTTCTCCGCGTATCTGTTTGGCCGGCGCCACGCGATCCTCACCGCCTTTGCCAGCGTTTTCAGCGCCATTACCATTCTCGCGTTGCAGGGATTTCTAAGCACCGCCGACGGGTTTAACTGGAGCACGGGCGGGCGCTGGTATGAAATTACCGTCTGGGGCGGAATCCTGGTTGTAACCGCCTATGCCATGGGCACGCTGTTTCGCGAACTGCGCGAGGTATATCGTACCCTCCACCTGGTCATGCAATATCAGATCAAACACGGACTTCACGTGGAAAATGCCTCGTTCCGCACCACGGAATATGCGCGCACCCTGGGGGAGAGCAGAAATCTTTCCGCCGCGCGGATCGAGGACCTGCGCATGGCCGCGACCATGGTCGAGCTGACAAAATATATCGATGCGGAGGTCCTGGAGAAGACGGCCCGCATCGCCTCCCTTTCCACAACCGAATCAAAGCACAAATCCGCCGCCCCTTCCGTCAAAGTGGACCATCCCCTTCCCCGTCTGGCCCGCCTGTTGCAAGTGGCCCAGGATGAAAAGATTGCCGCAAAATATTCCTCTGACCGGGAGCTGGTGGAGTCGGCCACCATTCTGCGCCTGGCCGCGGAATATACGGAACTGACCTCGGATTCGATCAATCGGAAGGCATTGTCTCCGGTGGTGGCGCGGAACCTGATATCCCGCAGCTCTCTTGCCAAAAATAACCCGGAGCTGGTGGACGCTTTCACCGCCGCATTTCAAAGCGGCAAGCTGGACGTATCTCCGCTGATCATTATCCATAAGCTTCGCCGGTATTCGCGCGTGCCCATGGTGCTTCCAGTGGAGATCACGGCGGAGGACCGTGGATTCAAAGCCCGTACCGAGATGTTGGGCGGAGGCGGCGTCTGCCTGGTGACCCCGGAGCGGCTGAAGATCGATCAACCGGTGCATATCACCATCGATTTGCCCCGCATGGGAAAAGTCATGCTTGCGGCCGCGGTGGTGTGGACGCGTCCCAATGAGGAGCGCCTTGGCCTTGCCTTCGATCCTGGCACACAGCAAAAAGCGATTGACGAATGGATCCAGAACCTGTTCCGGGATTTATTGAGCCAGGTTACCTCTGCACCAGCAACGCCGCCGGAGATCAAACTCGCGGCATCCGCCAGCACCACGGCGACCAGGATGGAAGCTCCGTCTAACGCTGCCGCCCAGGCAGCAGCGGCAGCTAAGAAATAGCAGGGTCCGGAGCTCCTTAAAAATCATTGGCCTTTTTCATCCTGCATACTAGTCGGGAACAGCTTGATCCCAGGGTGATCGGCTTTGGTCCCGCTTCTACCGCCAGGAGCGTACAACGCGGAACATACTTCGTCATCTAACCACATTTGATTCGACATGCGGGCGGGTCGCTACGATTGTCTCGACCCAAATATTCCGCAGTGAGAAAGATGCCGAAATCCAACCTGTTGCACAGACAAGTTGCTGTTCGCGCGGCTGCGCTTTGCCTGGCATTGATGGCGCCGCTAAATGGTTTGCACGCGCAGGGCACGCCGGAAGCCGAGCAGCAGACCCCGCAAACCGCCCCTCAACTCACCCGGATTCTCTCCTCTTACGAGGGACAGAACATTTCCACCGTAGAAGTGGCGGGTCAGCCCAACCTGGACCGGCAAAAATTTGCGCCGCTGCTGGCACAGCTTGAGGGACATCCATTCTCGCGTACCCAGATCGATCAAACCATCGCGGAGCTGAAGAGCGCCGGCGGATTTTCCGATATAGAACTGCAGGTGCTGCCGGAGCCCGATGGAGTGCGCGTTCTTTTCGTCGTGCAACCCGGGGTTTATTTCGGAATCTATGAGTTTCCGGGGGCGACACGCTTTGCATATTCACGGCTTTTACAAATAACTGATTACCCTCCTCAGGAGCCGTATTCCTGGGTGGATGTGCAGCGGGCCCAGGAGGGCCTGGTCAAGTTTTTCCATCGCGTCGGCTACTTCACGGCGGAGGTGAAACCCGAGGTCCGGGTGGACCAGCAGCACGGATTGGCCAACATCTACTTCCACACTACCCTGAATAAACACGCCAAGTTTGGGAAGGTCATACTGCAAGGGGCGTTGCCGCAGGACACAGAGCGTTTGCAGCATAAATTGCATTCCTTTATGGCGCGGCTCACCGGGTCGGCCATCCGGCCCGGGAAGACATATTCCCTCAAGACCCTGCAAAACGCCACGCAGTCCCTGGAGAAAGCGCTGCTCAAAAAAGACCATCTGGCTGCACAGGTAAAACTTATCGGGGCCGCCTATGATCCCGCCAGCAACCGCGCCGATATTACCTTCAACGTCCAGGAAGGGCCGCTGGTCCATGTAAAGGTGCAGGGGGCGCACTTATGGAGCTTTACGCGCCGCAGGCTGCTGCCTATCTATCAGCAGAATGGGATGGACCCGGAGCTGATCCAGGAAGGGCGGCAGAACCTGGTCTCTTATTTCCAGTCGAAAGGATATTTCGATGCCCAGGTGAAGTCCGACGTGCAGCAACAGCCCACCGGGACGATTGTGTTGTATCAGATCACGAAAGGGCCGCGGCACAAGGTCAAAGAGGTAAGCATTGCCGGGAACCGGCACTTTTCCCAAAAGGAATTGATGTCTCATCTGAAGGTGAGCAAGGCCCACTGGTTTTCCCACGGTAGTTACAGCCAGAAGCTGGTGCATACCAGCGTCAATAATTTAAAGAACGTCTATCGCGCCGCCGGCTTCAGCTCGGTTGATGTTGTGCCCCAGGTGAAGACCCAGGGCGGCAACATACAGGTCACCTTCAATGTGAACGAAGGGCAGCAGGACATTGTGGAGACGTTGCGGATCGAGGGCAACAATTCCCTGCCCGTGTCGCAGTTTGCACCCAAGGGACTGAACCTGGCGGAAGGACAGCCATACTCGCTCAAGCTGGTGGACGAAGACCGCGACCAGATCGTGTCGCAGTACCTGAATCGGGGATATCTCACAGCAACCTTTAAATGCGTGGCCATGCCCGTGGGAAAAGATCCACACCGCCTGGGGGTGGTGTATCAGATTTATGAAGGGCCGAAGGTTGAGACCGCCAATGTAATCACATTGGGACGCAATCACACTCGCCAGATGCTGATTGACCGGTCAACGGAAAAAATCCAGAGCGGCAAGCCGCTCAGCGAGGAAGAGCTACTCACCGCCGGCAGCGAGTTGTATACGCCGGGAATTTTCGATTGGGCCGAAGTGGATTTGCGCCGGCAGATTACGACCCAATCGCAGGAGGACGTGATCATCAAGGTGCATGAGGCAAAGCGCAACGAGATCACGTATGGATTTGGCTTCGAGGTGGTCAATCGCGGCGGCAGCGTCCCCAGCGGGACCGTGGCCCTGCCCGGATTGCCGCTGGTTGGCCTTCCCTCGAAATTCAAGACCAGCGAGAAGACCTTTTATGGGCCGCGGGGGTCCTTCGAATACACTCGAAGAAATATCCGCGGCAAGGCCGAATCCATCACGTTCTCCTCGCTGGCGGGACGGCTGGACCAGCGCGGCTCGATTACCTATACCGATCCCTCCTTCCGCAGCACGCGATGGAGTTCAAACTTATTGCTCTCGGGGGAGCACAACAGCGAAAACCCCATCTTCACCTCGCGTCTGGCTGAGTTTGCCTTTCAATTGCAGCGGACGCTGGATGAAAAGAAAACCAGAAACTTCTTTCTGCGGTATAGTCTGAAGGAAACCGGGCTGACGCACCTCTTAATTCCCGATCTGGTACCCACGCGGGACCAGCATGTGCGGCTCTCCACCCTGTCGGCAACATTCATCCGCGATACGCGCGATAACACCCTGGACGCGCATAAAGGAATTTACGAAAGCTTTGAGCTGACGATCAGCCCCAAGGTCCTGGGTTCCAGCGTAAATTTCGCCCGCCTGCTGGCGCAAACCGCCTATTACAAAAAAATTCCGGACGATATCATCTGGGCCAACAGTCTCCGGATTGGCCTGGAGCAGCCCTTTGCCGGCAGCCATGTTCCCTTAAGTGAAAAATTCTTTACCGGTGGAGGCAGCACCTTACGCGGCTTCCCGCTGGACGGAGCTGGCCCGCAGCGCACGATTCCCGCTTGCGGTACTCCGGGGGTCGCCAGCACCTGCACGCAATTGACTGTCCCGGTGGGCGGAAATGAATTGTTTATCGTCAATTCAGAGCTGCGCATTCCCGTGCCGCTGAAAATAGGGCTGAGCGTAGTGCCCTTCTACGATGGAGGGAATGTCCACCCGATTGTGGGCTTTCACAATTTCACCTCTGCTTACACCAACAACATTGGTGGGGGCATCCGTTACGCCACGCCGGTAGGACCGATCCGCTTCGACATCGGTCACAACTTGAATGCGATTTCCGGAATCAAATCCACACAGTACTTTGTGACCCTGGGGCAGGCATTTTGAGCGCATTACCGTCACCACCGCTATATAACTTACCTCCGCAGGAGCCACCACGACCGAGGAGAGCGCTCTGGAAGAAGATCGCCGGATGGACTTTGGGGATTTTCCTGGTACTCTGCCTGTTGGTCGTGATCACGATCTTCGGACTGCTGCACAGTAAATCGTTCCACCACTATATGGTCCGGACCGCGCAGCAGAAGGCGACCCAGGCGCTGGGCGCGCAGGTGCAGCTCCGGGAATATACCCTGCATTTCTCCGGGATCAGCCCCACCCTGGATCTTTACAACGTCATCGTGGATGGTGCGGCCCCATACCAATATCCTCCCCTGTTGCGGGTAGACCATGTGAATCTAAGCGTGCGGGTGGTCTCATTGCTGCACCGCACCTGGTATTTGAGCAACATTGCAGTGGACCATCCGGTGGTGCACATATTCGTGGATAAGGCCGGACGGGACAACCTGCCCCAAACCAAAAGCAGCGGGCAGAGCCATGCCAGCGTATTTGATCTTGCAATCCGTCATGCTCTGCTCGACCGGGGCGAGATTTACTACAACAACCGCAAGAGCGTGCTGAATGCGGACCTGCATGAGCTTACCTTTCAAAGCGCCTTCGACAACACGCAGCGGCGATATTCCGGAAATCTGAGCTATAGCAATGGGCGCCTGCAGTTTGGCAGTTACATGCCCATGGAGCACGATCTGAATGCGCAGTTCGAAGCTACGCCTTCGACCTTCAAATTGCACAATGCGGTGTTGAAGAGCGGCCCCTCGTACTTCAACCTGGATGCGACGGTGCAGGATTACGCCAATCCCCAGGTTCAGGCCACCTACACCGCGCTGGTGGATGCAGGGCAGTTCCGGCGCATCCTGAAAAACCCTTCGTTGCCCACCGGCGTGCTGCGCACGACAGGCTCGCTGCGATATGCCAGCCAAGCCAATCGTCCGGCGCTCGAAACAGTGGTATTGAATGGCGACCTGAGCAGCAACCTGCTTCAGCTTCAGACGCCCAGTATGCGCGGCGAGGTCCGAGATGTGGGCGCGCATTATTCCGTGAACAATAACAATCTTGAGGTCCAGGATTTACGCGCGCGCCTGCTGGGAGGACAACTGAACGGAGCGCTTACCATGCGCAACCTCTCCGGCGCGTCGCGCTCCAACCTGAAAGCGACGTTGCGCGGGGTCTCGCTGGCGGAGCTGAAAACCTTGCTCAACTCCCCTGCCCTGAAGCAAGCCTCACTGACCGGCACCGCCAATGCCGATGCCGACGCCAGGTGGGGTCCGACCATGGATAACCTGGTGGCGCGCGCTGATATGACGCTGCAAGGGAAGGTGGCCCCGAGCAGGGCTGGAGCCAACGCCGGCGCCAACGGGGCCGTACCGCTGAGTGGGGCGGTTCATGCGAATTATCTCGGCGCTCGCAAGGAAATCACGCTCACGCAAAGCTATCTTCGCACTCCGCAGACCAATATTGACCTGAATGAGACCGTCGGCGACCATTCCGCCTTGCAGGTGCGGATGCAGGCAAACGACCTGCACGAAATTGAGGGGTTGGCCGATCTCTTTCGCACTCCTCAACCCGGCCAGCAACCGCTGGGACTCTACGGGACTGCGAACTTTACCGGAGCGGTGCGCGGCTCGACCGCCAATCCGCAGATTAGCGGACAATTGCTGGCCACCAACCTGCGCGTCCACGGCAGCGCATGGAAAATTCTGCGCACCAACATAGCCGCCAATCCTTCTTCCGTGAGCTTGCAGAACGGCGAGCTCGATCCCGCGCAGCGCGGCCGGATTGCCTTCAATCTCCAGGCAGGATTGCATAAGTGGGCATTCACCGAGGGCAGTCCCATTGCGGTTTCGCTCAACGCATCGCAGCTCAACGTTGCCGATCTGGCGAAGGCGGCAGGCTCGCAGGCGCCGGTCACAGGTACGCTCGCGGCCAATGTGGCGGTCCACGGCTCGGAGCTGAATCCCGTGGGACAAGGCAACGTCACGTTGTCCAATGCAACCGTGGAAGGCGAGACCATCCAGTCGCTTAATGTGAATTTCCAGGGCACGGGCGACGCGGTCCATGCCAATCTGGCCGTGCACATGCCGGCAGGGACAACCCATGGCACGCTCACGTACTTTCCCAAGCAGCAGGGATACGATGTGCAAGTACAGGCGAATGGCATTCAGCTAGCCAAACTGCAGGCAGTCAAACAGCGCAACCTCGACCTGACGGGCGTGCTGAATGCAGTCGTAAGCGGACGGGGCACGCTGAAGGACCCGCAGTTGAACGCCACCATCGACGCGCCGCAGATCAATGTTCAGAACCAAAGCGTCCGCGGGCTTAAGCTCCAGGCCAACGTCGCCAATCACCGGGCCGACATAGCGCTGGATTCGCAGGTGATCGGCACCGCCATACGGGGGCGCGGCACAGTCGATCTCAACGGCGATTACAATGCCACGGCCACGCTCGATACGCAAAACATTCCCTTGCAGCCCCTGGTTGCAATCTATGCGCCAGCCCAGGCCGGCAACGTGAGCGGACAGACGGAATTGCACGCCACCTTGCGGGGCCCGCTGAAAGACAAGAACCGCCTGGATGCGCACCTCACCATCCCGGTGTTGCAGGCCAATTACAAGAACACGGTGCAGCTTGGGGCGGCGAGCCCGGTGCATATTGATTACAGCAATGGAGTGCTGGCCCTGCAGCGGACCACCATACGCGGTACCGGCACCGACCTTCAGTTACAGGGGAAGATCCCGATTAACAGTACCGCCCCGGCGCAGTTGCTGGCGCTGGGCACGATTGATCTGCAACTGGCCCAACTGATCGATCCCAACGTAAGCAGCTCCGGACAGATACGCTTCAACATCGATTCTTTTGGAAGCCGGGCGGACGCGAACGTGCAGGGAACGGTCCAGATCGTAAATGCAAATTTTGCCAGCGGAGACCTGCCGATCGGGCTGCAGAATGGCAATGGCGTGCTCAACCTCACCAAGGACCGTCTGCAAATCGCGCACTTCAGCGGCCTTATGGGAGGAGGCACGGTGACCGCGCAGGGCGGAGTGGTGTATCGGCCCTCGCTGCAGTTTGACCTGGCGCTTGGGGGCGAGGGGGTCCGCCTCCTATACCCTGACGGTGTGCGCACCGCGCTGGGCGCGAAGCTGGCATTGACCGGGACACCGCAGGCGGCCATGCTGCGCGGCCAGGTGCAGATCCTGCAACTGGCGTTTACGCCGGATTTCGATCTTATGAATTTCGTGGGCCAGTTCTCCGGGGATTCCACTCCTCCTCCGGCACAGGGCTTCAGCCAGAACCTCCAGCTCGATATCGGGGTGCAATCCACCAATCAGATCAACCTGGTCAGCCAGACCCTGAGCCTGCAGGGCTCGGCCAACCTGCATGTAACTGGCACCGCCGGCGATCCCGTGGTGCTGGGTCGGGTCAACCTCACCGGCGGCGATTTGATCTTCATGGGCAACCGCTACCTGCTGCAAAACGGGACGCTGGACTTTGTGAACCCTTACCAGATGCAGCCGGTGGTGAACGTTGCGGTCACTACCACCATTGAGCAGTACAACATCAACATGCGCTTCCAGGGACCATCCGACCATCTGCATACCGAGTACACCTCCGATCCGGCGCTGCCGCCCTCTGACATTATTAATTTGCTTGCCTTTGGCAAAACCACCGAAGAGACCGCCGCAAACCCAACTCCGGGCAATTCAGGCGCCGAGTCGCTGATCTGTCCGTCGATCCGGTGCTGGGAGGCACTGGACAAAATCCCGGTGCGCGCGTGACCGTGCAGCAGCGCGTCACCAGCAAGATTTTCGTGACGTTTTCAACCGATGTCACTTCCACCCAAAGCCAGATCATCCAGTTGGAATATCAGGCTTCCCCACGCGTCTCTTACAGCGCCGCGCGCGACCAGAACGGCGGATTCGCCTTCGATACCCGCATCCACAAGACCTGGTAAAGAAGACTCGTGTGGCACAGCCGCCCCCGGCTGTGTAGATTGTTGTGTGTGAATTCTTGACATTCCATGAAAGAACGAAAATATATTTATCATCGCAACCTGCCACACGTAGAGAAGGCGGACCGGGCGCACTATGCAACCTTCGTGACCCATCTCCGCTGGAAGCTGCCGCCAGCCGCCCGTGACCTGGTGTTAACGCATTGCCTGCACGATAACGGATCGAAAATCCGTCTTATCGCAGCCGTGGTGATGCCCGACCATGTGCATATGATCTTCTCGCCTCTGCGGGCCGCGAACACGGAACCCTATAGCTTTGAAGAGATCCTTGGCGGAATCAAGGGGGCTTCCGCGCATTCGGTGAATAAGCTTCTCAAGAGATCGGGTACTGTGTGGCAGGATGAATCCTTCGATCATGTGTTGCGCTGTGCGGAAGATTTGAATGGTAAAGTCGAGTATGTTCGCCAGAATCCCGTACGCAAGGGACTGGTCTCCCGACCTGAAGATTACAAATGGCTCTGGCAGGAGTTGGAGGAAGAGAAATCAACATAGCCCCCCTCAATAAAAGAAGACACAGCCGGGGGCGGCTGTGCCACACATGCAACGTTAGCCTGAAAATCGTGGCATATCCTTCCACATCGAAGCTCACATTTATTGGTTGTGCAAACGTTTGATAAGCTAGAGTTTTGAGGCGATTGGCCGAGGACCTCTATAGCCGTCGAGATGCGGCCCCTCGCAATCCATTGAGACTTCGTTTCCCTTTGCCCGGGTGGCGAAACTGGCAGACGCACGGGACTTAAAATCCCGGGCCCCTAAAAGGGCGTGACGGTTCGATTCCGTCCCCGGGCACCACTCATTCAGAAGGACCTCATTGCCTGAGGGCTTTTCTCTCTATCAAATATCAACCTACTCGGCGCAGACGTACTCAATTTGCCCCAAAGACCCCGTGAGCATCGCCGATTGCAGCAGAATTGTCCGTCTGAATCCGTGCTCTGACGGCATATGTAAAATACTTCCCGCGATTATCTTTTTACCCGGTCGGTGAACAGCACTGCCTTCCCGCTTTTTACAACCGTGGGGTAGACGGCATGAAAACCGCTATGATCAGTCGGACTGTAGTTTAGCTTGAGCGCAGGGCCAAGGCCGATATCGTAATCGTGGATCGATTCGATCGCCGCTATGAGTTTTTCCCGGCTGAGGTCTCTTCCCGCGCGTTTCAACCCTTCCACCAGCACCATGGCATCCACAAATCCTTCAAGGCTTACGAAGCCCGGTTGCGCGGCCGAAAAGTGTTTTTGCAGCGCCTTATGATAGAGGGCCACAGTGGGCAGTTCCGTCATGTAATAAGGCGGCACCACTTGAGTGATGATCGTGCCCTCGGCATCGGGGCCCGCCTCATGAATGAATTCGTCGGTGCCGACGAAAGAAACGGTCAGGAACAAAGGCCTCCAGCCCTGGGCGTGGGAATGTTTCACGATCTGCGCCACCGGCGCGTAAGACCCCACGATGACTACCGCCTGCGGATTTTTTGCTTGCACTGCGGCGATTGCGCCATCTACCTGAAGCGTTTGCCGTGGATAGGAAGCCGTGGTCACGGGCGTGGCGCCATGCTTCTTCAAGGCAATCTTTACCCCTTCGAGCACCGTGGCCCCAAATGCGTCTTCGGGATAAATGACAGCAATGCTCTTTATCCCGGCCCCCCACAAATGGTCCACCTGTTCGCGGGTCTCATCGTAGTAAGAAGCGCGAATATTGAGCACATAATGATGGAGAGGCTCACGCAGGAATTGCGCGCCCGTGAACAGGCCGACCACCGGCAATTTATTGGCTTCAGCCAGGGGCACATATTTCGCGGCCGTCGGGGTGCCAACGAAGAAACCGGCTGCAAATACATTGTCCTTTTGCAGACGAGCAAAACAGACAGGCGCTTTTTCCGGATCGTAGCTATCATCGTAGGGTGACAGCCTGAGCTTGCGTCCATGCACCCCACCCTGCTCATTGACCATATCAATGTAGGCCGAAGCCCCAATCGTGGTTTGCAAGCCCAACATGCGCGAAGGACCATCCAGCGCGGAGCAGGAGCCAATCAGAATTTCAGTGGCCGTAACACCAGGCGTTTGCGCAACTGCAGCGCAGGATGCGAGCATCCAGATGCACAGCAAGGCAAACACACCATAAACAAAATTCTTTTTCAATGAACCTCCTCTGGAAACAGGGCCGGACTCACCGAGTAATCAGGGAGCAAGATAATAGTGCAGGAGGATTCACAGTGGATCAAAGAAGATAATGACCCGCCTCAGTGACTCTCGAGGCACAAGGATAGACTTCATTATTACCTTCCTTGATTCTGCTCCGTTCCATTCCGCAAGGGGTTGCTGATGGTGAAGTGAAACGAAGCACTGTCACGGCACCTTCCTGCGCCCGGCGTCCCCCCTTACAACATTGAAGGCATGAGTCAATCCGTTCCCGCGAATTAACGCCCATTCTGCGCCATTTTGTCCCGAATTCCGCTTCCCCAGATAAAGAATTACTAATCAATGATTTGCAGAAATATCCGGATATTTTGTCTCTTTTCACTGGACGCAATGTCTCATTCGCGGTCCTGCTTCCTTGTGCGTCCATGTGACTTTAGTCCAATAGCTTGTTTGACTTAGCTGAGTTCCGCGGAGTTGGTTTCCCAATTGCATATAGAACTACCGAGTAGCAGGCGAGCAGCATCATTCATCCCTCTGTAACTCGCTGGTTAGCAATTGGCGATACTCCATTTAGAGAATCAGGGGTAGCCACGGAGAAGAAAATGAAGCTTCACAATGAAGCGAAACGGGGTGCGGGACGCAATCGAAAGTCAATTGCGTATCTGCTTCTGCAACTTGCCATCTTCCTGCTTGGCTCGCAGATGCTTTGCGCGGCACAGATGATATCGGGAACGCAGAGCAAGTTGTCACAGGACCTTCAGACGCTTTCGTCCACTGCCACCACTGTTGACGTGATTATCCAGTTCCAGCACCAGCCGGGAGCGGGGCACTATGCGTTTTTGGCCTCCCAGGGAGCGCGGGTCAAGAA
>CAYTQA010000030.1:0-14877 GCA_964439495.1 uncultured Terriglobales bacterium
CCAGCCGCGATGGATCCACATTCGCGTTCTCGCTGAACTTAATATTCACCGCCTGCTGCTTGCGGTCTATGGAGGCGACGCCCACCTGCTCGGACAAGATTTTCAAGGCCGCGGCCTCCAGCAGGTTGCGCACCGGGGCGGGAAGCGGACCATAGCGGTCGGACAGCTCAGCGCGAACATCCTCCAACTGCTCCTCGTGCTCAATACCGGCGATGCGCTTGTACATGCGCAGGCGCTGGTTCTCCTCCGCGATGTAATCGTTGGGGATGCGCAGGTTGAGGGCGAGGTTCAACTGAGTGGGAGCGCGCTCCGCCTCTTCTTCTCCCTTGAGCTCGCGGATGGTGCGTTCCAGCATGGTGGTGTACATCTCGAAGCCGACTGCTTCAATTTGCCCGCTCTGCTCGCCTCCCAGGAGGTTTCCCGCGCCCCGCAGTTCGAGATCGAGGGCGGCGATTTTGAATCCGGCGCCCAGATCGGAGAACTCCTTCAACGCGGCCAAGCGGCGGCGCGCAATGGGCGTGATCTCCTGCTCGGCTGGGACCAGCAGATAGGCATAAGCGCGGCGGTTGGAGCGTCCAACGCGTCCCCGCAGTTGATAAAGCTCGGAAAGCCCGTGACGGTCGGCGCGATTGATGAGAATGGTATTGCAGAGCGGAATGTCCAGGCCGTTCTCGATGATGGTGGTGGCCACCAGCACGTCCGCTTCATGCCGGATGAAAGAGAGCATCACCTTTTCGAGCTCCCCCTCGGAGAGTTGTCCGTGGCCCACGATCACGCGCGCCTTCGGGACCAGCTCCTGGATTTTGGCGGCGATTTCATAGATGCTCTCCACACGGTTATGGACGAAGTAGACTTGTCCGCCACGCTCCAGCTCGTATTCAATCGCGGAACGGACCAGCTTTTCGTCAAAGGCGGCGACCACGGTTTGAATGGCCATGCGGTCCTTCGGCGGGGTCTCGATTACGCTCATATCGCGCAGCCCAACCAGCGACATGTGCAGCGTACGCGGAATGGGAGTGGCCGACATGGTGAGGACATCTACTTCCTTCTTGAGCTGCTTGAGCCTCTCTTTGTGACGCACTCCAAAGCGCTGCTCTTCATCGACGACCAGCAGCCCAAGATCGGGAAACTTGATGTCTTGCGAGAGAATGCGGTGCGTCCCAATCAGGACATCGATTTTGCCCTGCTCGACTCTTTCCACGATCTCCTTCTGCTGTTTGGCATTGCGGAAGCGGCTGATCATCTCAATGGTGACCGGAAAGGCGGCGAAGCGCTGCTTGAAGGTTTGGAAATGCTGAAAGGCCAGCACCGTGGTCGGTGCCAGCACCGCAACCTGCTTTCCGTCCTGCAGCGCTTTGAAGGCGGCGCGCATGGCGACTTCCGTCTTGCCATAGCCCACATCGCCGCACAGCAGGCGGTCCATGGGCATGGGGGATTCCATGTCGCGTTTGATGTCCGCAATGGCGGAGAGCTGGTCGTCGGTTTCGTTGTAATCGAAGGCGTCTTCAAATTCGCGCTGCCACTGATTGTCAGGGGAATAGGCATTGCCCACGGCGGTCTTGCGTTCGGCGTAGAGCTTCAGCAGTTCGTCCGCCATATCGCGCATGGCCTTCTTGATGCGCGCCTTGGTCTTGGCCCATTGCTGGCCGCCCAGGCGACTGAGCGGAGGCCGCGCTCCTTCGGTGGATCGGTATTTCTGGATCAGGTCAAGCCGGGTAAGCGGAACATAAAGCTTGGCGCCTTCCGCGAACTCCAGGACCATGAACTCCCCGGTGGAATCCCCCTGCGCGATCTCCTTCAGCCCCTGGTATTGACCGATTCCGTGCTCGACATGGACGACATAATCTCCAATCACCAGGTCGCGGAAGTCGGAAAGAAAGGCGGAGACCTTGGATTTCTGCCGCAGCGGCCGGCTGACGACCAGCTCCGAGTCGTCAAACAGATCGTGCGCCCCGAAGAGCACCAGGTTGGCCTCCGGCAATACCATTCCATGGCGGACTACCGCCTTCACGATCGTTGTGGTGCTGAGGTCGCCGGAAAAATACGCTGTCTCGTCCAGATAATTTTCGCTCCCCGGCACTGGAGTGCGGCTGCCCAGACGAAAGGGCAGAGTGTACTCGGTGAAGATGTCGCCCAGGCGCTCCACCTCGCCGGTGTTTGAGGCCGTGAAGATGACGCGCCTGCCCTCCGCGGTAAGTTTTTTGACCTCTTCGACCATCGCGGGCACGGAGCCGTGAAAGCGCGTGGAGGGTTGCGAATGGAAGACGATGTGGGCCCCGCCTTCGCTCTCAATGCCCAACTCCTCAACTTCCACGCCCGGCAAACTGGCGGTGAGAGAACGCCAATCGTCAGGAGGAAGGTAGAGCTCTTCCGGGCGGACCAGCGCTCCCACCCCGCTGCGCTCATGGCGGTCCTGCACCTTCTCCCACCATTCATCGTTCTTTTTCAGGACCGCCGATGGCTCATCGATCAGGAGCAGCGCATTGGGCAGCAGGTCGAACAGGGAATGCCGGGCCCCGGCCACGGGAGCATAAAACTCCCAGCCTGGAAATACAGTTACACCGCCGCTTTGTACCGCCTGGCGGACCTCCTGTTGCGATCCGGAGAGGCGGGAGCCGGAAAGCCGGGTATGGATCGCGGCCAGCACGCTCTCATTCACCGGAGTCTCGGTAAGCGGAAGCAGGACAACTTCATCCACGGCGCTGGCGGAGCGTTGAGAGGCGGGATCGAACTTGCGGATGCTCTCAATCTCGTCGCCGAAAAATTCAACACGCAGAGGCCGGTCGGCTTCGGGCGGATAGACATCGAGGATCCCGCCGCGCGAGGCGTACTCGCCGGGCATGTCCACGACGTCCGTCATGGTATAGCCCACCGTGTTCAGGTGCTGGGTGAGGGCTTCGACCTCTATGCTCTCTCCCTTGCGAAGGATGCGGGCCAGGTCGGCGTAGAATTCCGGCGCGCGCATGCGCATCGAGGCCGCTTCCATGGGGGCAATCACGATAGTGGCTTCGCCGCTGACCAGCTTCCACAATGCGGTGGCGCGTTCCTCCAGGATCTCGGGATGCGGCGAGAGATTTTCAAACGGCAGCACGTCATGCGCGGGCAGCTTGAGCACCGACTTAGGATCGACCGCGCCAGTAAGCTCGCAAAACGACTGGAGCGCCGGAAGCAGCTCTTCGGCGGCGCGATTATCGGCAACTACAATGCTGAGTGGCGAACTCGATGCCCGTTGGAACAGGGGAAAGTGAAGCGCCTTGGCCGCAGGAGTAAGCCCGGAGACACGACTCCGCCCCGCGCGGCCCTTTAGGTGGGTAGCCGTACGCTGAAAGGCTGGGGTTTTTTCCACGTCCGCTAACAGCTCGCGAACAAAGGGAAGGACCATGCTGATAAGATTTTAACAGCCGGAATGCCTCTCGCGAGATGCGCCGGCGAAGCGTATTGATCTCAATCATGGCCCGAGTCACCGAGCTCTCCCGCAAACTGCAGCAACGCGCCGAACGCGTAATTCCCGGCGGAGTCGATTCCCCAGTCCGGGCCTTCCGTGCGGTGGGAGGCGATCCGCCATTCCTCGTTCGCGGCAAAGGGGCGCACCTGTGGGACGCGGATGGCAATGAATACATTGATTATGTGGGCTCCTGGGGACCGATGATCCTGGGCCATGCCCATCCTGATGTGGTCCGTGCAATCCAGAAGGCCGCCGCCAACAGCGCGAGCTTCGGGGCCTCTACCGCTTCGGAGATCGAACTTGCCGAACTGGTGATTGAGGCCTTCCCTTCCATTCAAAAGCTGCGCTTTGTCAGCTCCGGGACCGAAGCGACCATGTCCGCCATACGCCTGGCGCGCGCTTATACGCAGCGCAAATACATCGTCAAATTTGAAGGCTCCTACCACGGCCATGCCGATTCCCTGCTGGTGAAGGCAGGTTCAGGAGTGGCCACGCTGGGAATACCTGGCTCTGCGGGAGTCATTGAAGAGCTGGCGCAGTTTACCCTGGCATTGCCTTTCAATGATGAAGAGGCGCTGCGGCGCGCATTTGCAAAGTATCCCGCGCAGATCGCCGGCGTGATCATAGAACCGGTGGTGGGCAATATGGGCTGTGTGCCAACCCGGCCAGGCTACCTGCAAATGGTCCGCGATCTGACGCGGGAAGATGGGAGCCTGCTGATCTTCGACGAAGTAATGACCGGGTTTCGCATTGCCTTTGGAGGAGCGCAGCAGATCTACAGGATCATTCCGGACCTGACCTGCCTGGGCAAGATCATCGGCGGCGGTCTGCCGGTGGGGGCATATGGAGGCAGGGCGGAGATCATGGAATTGGTCGCGCCACTTGGACCGATGTACCAGGCAGGCACGCTTAGCGGAAATCCGCTCGCCATGGCTGCCGGCATTGCCACGCTCAAACAGTTGCGCGCCGAAGGGGAGAAGATCTATGCCGGGCTGGAGGCCCAGTCCGCCCTGGTCGCTAACGGGGTCGCCGCAGCCGCCCATGAGGCCGATGTAGCGCTCACCCTCAATCGCGTGGGGTCGATGTTTACCTGGTTCTTCTCCAATCTGCCGGTGAACAACTGGGACGATGCCGCACAATGCGATACCACGGCCTTCGGGGCCTTTCACCGCAGCATGCTCGAAGCGGGAATCTATCTGCCTCCATCTCAATTTGAGGCGGCTTTCCTGAGCGCGGCCCATGGAGAACGGGAGATTGAAAAAACCGTGGCCGCCGCGCGCAAAGCCTTTGCCGCGCTCAAAGAAAAGAGCACCGTGGCATAGGGGCGGCCCTGATACTCCGGCATCCCAGAGCGGCAGCCCCTCCTCAGGGGGTAACGGTTTCCGGTAACCCGGCCCTATTCCTAAGTGTCACAATCAGGTTACTCGCGGAATGTATCTTTTCCTGCCCTTATCCGCCACAATCCCACATTGAGAAACGTTAATTAGGAACCCTTAATCCGGGAAAGGTCCTCCATGTCGGGATCAATTTCGACGCCAATTGAGAAAATCGGAGCTCCACGGGATGGTGGGGAGAAGAACCGGCGGAGCGCTCGGGTACTGCTCCATCTTCCCATCGTAATTTCCGGTCTGTGCCCGGATGGCGCTTCTTTTGAGGCGCTTGGGGAGACCCTCATGGTCAATGCGCAAGGGGCAAAGATACACACCCTTGCACCGCTTTCAGATGGCATGCAGGTCACTATTTCGATCCAGCGGCCTCACCGGGTCAGAGATGCGCGTGTAGTTTGGACCAACGAGAGGCAGGAGTTTGGGATCGAACTTGCCAATCCCGGCAACTTTTGGGGCATCTACTTTCCGCCCACGGATTGGAATGAACCCAGTTGGACTGAAGACGATACTACAGTCCCGATGCGGAAAGAGACGGCTGCTGCGCTCAGAGTTGAGGCCCCAAAGGACCGGGCCAGCGCGGACCGGGAAAGCGTGGGAGCTGAGGGCGGCAGCCCGAAGACGAGAGCAGGCGAGTCCGATCAAAAGATTTCCGCTCCACCGGCCTTCGAAGCCATCACCGGGGCCACAGAGGTGGTCGTCGCCGGAATGGCCGCAGCGTACATGCCTTTTCAGGAAAGGTCGCTTCTGAAGCCAATTTCCAGAGAGCAGGGAACTGTACTACTCCGTCCCGTCATCTCCACCGGGGCCTTGCTGCGGATCGTGCTTCCCGATCAGCGTGTGGTCCGAGCGCGATGCATCGGCATGGGCCGGCAGCGCGTGAACGAAAAATGGAAGGTGTGGGTGAACTACCTCTCCTGAGGATTCTGAGCATGCAATGTGCGTTCAGGCAGGGACAGATAAGGCCCAGCACATAGGCCGGGCCCGTACTGCTGAAGCAGTGAGACTGCTTGGAATGATTACTTTACTTCGAGGCGCTCTGCTGTGCTCTTCTCGCCGCCCCTTTGGGAGCCTGGCTTGTCCTCCCTCATCTGCATGGAGACCACCGTATACTCCCGCTCCTTGCCATCAAGCTCGGGCGTGCTGAGCAGCATCTTGTCTTTCTTGATGCGGAACTCAACCTTCTCTCCGATGGGCAACAACACCGGATGCTTGTCGTCTCGCGGGCGGATGCGATAGAGCACCGTATCCGTCTTCATCACATACTCCTGGCAGAGCAGTTCGCGGGTCTTTTTGTGGCCCGTGTCCGTGCCAAGCATCTCGCCCGCAAAGCTCTTGCCGCTGTTTTCATCCATGCCGCATTCCACCGAATTCATCTCGGACAGCACTCCCTGCTGATGGAACACCGGCTCTTTTGCGAACGCAGCGGAGGCCATGGACGCAAATAAAAATAAGCACAGCGCAATTCTGGTCTTCATTCGTGACTCCCTGAAAAAAGGTACTTTCTGGCGTGGGGGGAAAAAGCAAATTAAAGAAAGCAGAATAATGATTCGCACTGCCTTATGCAAGGGTGAATCGTTAGCGGAGTATTGACTGAAGTAACGGGTGAACAGGTCGTAAGGCAGGCAACCCTGAATCGCAGTTCAGTGAATCTCAGCCCCCGAATCCGGCGGAAGCTCGACCTGGGCGCCGCGCAATCTGAGGTTTCGCCATGCGATTCGCAGGGTCGCCATCAGGGGGATCGAGAGGAACACTCCTACAACGCCTCCGATCTCGCCTCCGGCCAGCACTCCGAATATGGCCGCCAGCGGGTGCAGCTCCAATTCGCGGCCCATGATTCGAGGGCTATTCACATAATCCTGGAGCAAGCGCCATACCCCAAAGAAGATCAGCAGCAGGAGCAAGTGGCCGTAATTGCTCAGGAAAGCGATCAGCAGAATGGACCCGGCGCCGACCAGGGGCCCCACCACAGGGACAAATTCTAAAACGCCAGCCGCCGGACCCAGCGCCAGCGCATAGGGCACACGCATGATTTCCAGAACGATGGTATAGACGACCACCGAAAGCGCCGCCAGGATAAGCTGCGCGCGGATGTAGGCGCCCAGCATGAGGTTCACATCTGCGAGCAGGCGGCGCACCAGCTCGCGGTTTGCACCCCGACCCGCAATCTGAACAAGCGCCTCTCCGAAGGAGCGGCCATCCTTAAGAAAAAAGAGTCCAAGAATCGGGATAAGGACGAGCCACCAGATATTAGTGGCCAGTTCCGCCACTCGCTTTCCGATCCGCGTTCCGTACTCTATGATGTTGCCGCGATATTTTGCCAGGGCCTGCTGAAGCTGGATCCTTCGTTCATAGCTCCAACCCCGTTCGGCGCCGACCTGCTGGACCAATTCCCCACTCCCGATTTTCTGCGACAAGCCGGGCAGGGCGGTGGCGAGTTTGCGGCCCTGGTCCACCACCCGGGGGCCAGCGATCGCAAAAAAGATGGTCACTGCGATCAGCAACGCGCAGTAGACTGCGGCGATGGAACGTCCCCTGGTCTTAAAAAATCTCTGGAAATAATCGACCACCGGCTCCAGCAGGTAAGCGAAGAAAATGGCGAAGGTGAAGGCGATCAGCGTGTTTCGCGCGGTATAGATAAAGCCCAGAACTATGGCAAACAGCAGGCAGGTACTGAGGATGCGGATGGTGCGCTGATCGAAGATGTCCATTCCACTCCAATGCCGCAAAAGTCCAGATACGGGAATTTAATTCAGAAAGTTCCTGCCGCATGGGCCAGGACGCCTAAGCTGCGCTGAGCTGCCGCTCGAATTCCTGGTCGAGCCCACGCTGGTGTTCGTCCTCTCTGGCCTTCTTTACTTCGGCATGCTTGATTTCCGAATTGACTTCGCCCCCCACCAGAATCGCAGCTCCGGTGAGATAAAGCCACAGCATAAGAATAATAACCGCTCCCAGGGAACCATAGGTGGCACTGTAGGAATTGAAGAAATGCAGATACACGCGGAAGGCGACTGAGGCGACCACCCAGAGCGAGAATCCGACCAGGGCCCCGGGGGTGACCCAGGCCCAAGCGGGCTCATCCAGATTGGGCGCGAAATAGTAAATGAGCGCATAGCCAACCAGCATGAAGGCCACTACGATCGGCCATTGCAATATCAACCACGCAATTTTAAAGGGATGGCCGAGGCCGAAATGCCCAACCACGAAGTCAGCGATCTTTCCGCCATAGAGCACCAGCGCAAGCGCGGTGGTGACCAGGACCGAGAGCGCGACGGTAAGTCCCACGGAGACAAGATGCTTCCTGATCCAACTGCGGGTTTCTTTTACATGATAGGCGATGTTGAGACTCTCCATGATCGCGCTGATCCCGTTGGACGCTGCCCAGAGCGCCGCAAGCAATCCAAAGGTAAGTTTGCCTCCACCGCTGTTTCTGGTGACCTCATCCACGGTCTTGTAGATCAACTGGGAAGCCGAAGCCGGTATTGCGCGGCCCAGCATCTGCAGCAGGTTGGCGCGAAGTTCACTGCCCGGGCCGGCCAGCAGGCCGAAAAGGGAGAGCAGAAACAACAGCAAAGGGAAGAGGGCCAGCATGAAGTAGTAAGAGAGTCCGGCTGCGCGCCCAAACACATCATCCTCGTTGATCGATTTCCAGGAACGCACCGCGAGACGCAAGGGGGTAAGCCCGACCCTTTGAAGAGAGCCCACAAAACACCTCATGAAATTTGGTTTGCTTGCTTGTATCGAATCGGATGGGGAAATCTTAAAAGGGGTTTGCCGGGGTAGATTTTCAAAGCGGAGATATGAGAACCATTATCTAAAGCTCTGAATTTCGGAATAGATTCCAAGCTCAACCACGGTCCAAGCAAACCGTACTCAAGCAAAACCGTCGGCTTTAAACATGTGCTTGATTCCGCGCAGCGCCTGTCGTGTGCGCTCCTCGTTTTCAATGAGTGAAAAGCGCACATGGTCGTCTCCATACTCCCCGAAGCCGATGCCCGGGCTCACCGCTACCTTGGCCTCGATCAGGAGCTTCTTGGAAAATTCCAGCGATCCAAGCTCCTTGTAAGCAGCCGGAATCGGCGCCCAGACGAACATGGTGGCTTTCGGAAGGTCCACCGGCCAGTTCAGCTTGTTCAAGCCTTGCACGAGAACGTTGCGGCGCTTGCGATAGTTTTCGCAGATCTCCTGGACACACTCCTGCGGTCCTTCGAGAGCAAGAATGGAGGCAACCTGAATGGGAGTGAAGGTGCCATAGTCGCAATAGCTTTTGATCCGGCCGAGCGCGGCCACCAGCCGGGAGTTGCCGGTCATGAATCCCACGCGCCATCCCGGCATGTTGTAGCTCTTGGATAAGGTGAAGAACTCCACCGCTATCTCCTTGGCTCCGGGCACCTGGAGGATCGAGGGGGCGCGATAACCGTCAAAGACAATGTCCGCGTAGGCAATGTCATGCACAATGTAGAGCTTGTACTCCCGGCACAGCGCCACCACGCGCTCGAAAAACGCCAGATCGACACATTGCGTCGTGGGGTTGGCGGGAAAGTTCAGGATCAGAATCCGGGGCCGGGGATACATAAGCCGCAGCGCCTGCTCCAGTTCAGTCAGAAAGTCAGTGCCTGCCCTCATGGGAACGCTGCGAATGTCCGCTCCGGCAATCACCGGTCCATAGATATGGATGGGATAGCTTGGGTTCGGCACCAGGACCGTATCTCCCTGGTCCAGAGTGGCGATGCAGAGATGAAAAATCCCCTCCTTGGAGCCGATGGTCACAATGGCCTCGGTTTCAGGATCGAGATCCACGCTGAAACGCCTCTGGTACCAGTCGCAGATGGCCTTGCGCAAGCGCGGAATACCACGAGAGACCGAATAGCGATGGGTCGCGAAGCGGCGGGAGGCCTCAATCATCTTGTCCACGATGGGCTTGGGGGTGGCCCCATCGGGATTGCCCATGCCGAAGTCAATGATGTCTTCCCCGCGCCGGCGCGCCGCGTTCTTAAGCTCCGAGGTAATGTTGAAGACGTAAGGAGGGAGGCGCCTGATTCTTGAGAAATCTTCCATGCTGTGGTTGTTCACTGAGTTGCAGATGCCATGCTACTTGAAGCTGCCGCGCGCCCGCAAACGGGGACAAAGAAGGGGACGCAAGGTCGTCCGGCAGATTTGCTCCCAATTTTTATAAAGGGTATGATGCACCCACGGCTCCATGAAAGAGTTCAACTTTCTAATATCGCTTACCACCCAGGACAGCGACTTCCAGCGCGAACAGGCCTCCACCGCCGAAGAGATGGCGCGCAGGCTGGGAGTAAAAAGCCAGATCATCTATGCGGACAACGATTCCATCAATCAAAGCCAGCAACTGCTGACGGTGATTCAATCCGCCTCCGGGCGTCCGGATGCGATCATCTTCGAGCCAGTAGGGGCAACGGCGCTGCCGCAGGTAGCCAAAGCGGCCGCGGCCGCCGGAATAGGATGGGTGGTCCTGAACCGGGAAGCAGAATATCTTGCGGAGCTGCGTAAGAGCGCCAAGGCCCCGATTTTCTGCATCACCTCCAATCACGAGGAGATTGGGCGCATTCAGGGACGCCAGTTCGCCGCGCTTCTGCCGAAGGGCGGGAGCATGTTGTATGTGGAGGGTCCCGGAGATAATTCCGCAGCCAACCAGCGAAGCAAAGGGATGAATGAGACCAAGCCCGCAAACATCGAGGTCCGGACCATCAAGGGCCGATGGACGGAGCTCAGCGCATATCAGGCGATCTCCTCGTGGATGCGGCTGGCCACCTCTCACACCGCTGAAGTCGATGCGGTCGGCTGCCAGAACGATCTCATGGCGATGGGGGTCAGAAAGGCATTCCAGGAGCTCAAAGACATGGAGGAGCGCGACCGGCGTCTGAAGGCGCCGTTTACCGGCTGCGACGGCCTTCCCAAGGGAGGGCAGGCTTGGGTCCGCAACGGCTCGCTCGCGGCCACCATCGTAGTCCCCCCAAATACTGGCACGGCGATGGAAATGATGCTCCATGCGCTCAACCATGGCGCGATGCCGCCTGAACGCACGTTCACCGTGCCCGTCTCGTATCCCTCGATTGAAGAATTGGCTCGAAAATGGCAAAGCAAGCAGTGAAGGCGCGGATTACGCGGGCCTGACAACCAATCTCACCAGGGTTGAGACTACCGTGCCTGCGATTTATGGAAGACTTTCCGCTGAATGTCCGGCCAGAATTCCTCGATGAGACCCCCGGCGCTGCCATACAGGAGCGCGATCCCGGAGCGGCTCATGGTCAATCCGAAGCCGCGATCGCTTTGCGGATAATAAAGATTGGAGACGCCTCCCGTGGAGAATGCGCCTAAAACATTGGACCAGTTAAAGGAGCGGCCTCCTTTATCGGTGCGACAGACGAATTCCTGCGCCAGGGAATACCCGATCCGATGTTTGACGGTGCCTTCCCCTGACCGAAAATAGCGGGGGTCCTCCTTGAGCAGCACAGGATAGAAAAAGTTGCTGAAAAACTGGCTGAAAACGCTGTCCGACATGGCCGCGCCATATCGTTTCGCATAACCTTCAGCCCCCTGGCCATATTCCGGAAACTCATCATTGGCTTGAGAAATTCCCGCCTGAAACCCTACCGCCATCTCTTCAAAAGGATCGAATGTTCCCTTCACGAATAAATGTAATTTTTCTTCCACGGTGAGCGGCGGAGCATTGTGGCGGCTGGTCACGCCAAACATGGGGACCACGCCAAGAATTCGCTGGGACTGCTCCTTGCGCAGGATCTCCTGTTCGTCCTGGCCCTGCGGCGAATTTTCCGCGGCGGCGGACGCATTGCGAGTAGGGTCCTGCGCCGTCTCCTGAGCTGGAGAGAGCAAAGGAAAGAAAATAAGCGCCAAGAAAATAAAACGGCGCAAAAAAGAGAAGTCCATGAGCGATTTTAGCCGGGAATTGCGGGCCTTCTCCATGCCGCATTCAAAGCGGCATAAACTTTAGTACATTGCAATCAGGTTCCGGCGGTAACCAGCTGCGGGATTCTCATTGCTGCCAGATCAGATCGAGCATTTGAAGGGAGATGGAATGGACCAGTCCGCCGGTAGATGCACCTACGTGCTGATGGCCGGATTGCCTGGCACGGGAAAAACCACCCTGGCAAATGCATTGGCCGCGACGTTGAAGGGCATCATATTGAGCAAGGACGTTGTTCGAGCAGCATTGTTTCCCGCGCATCTGATCGATTACACCCGCGAGCAGGACGACCTCTGCATGGAAGCGCTGCTGAGCGCGGCGGAATACATCGCGGCCCGCGAATCCCTGTTTATATTTCTGGACGGCAGGACCTTCTCCTGGGAATACCAAATCGAGCGGGTGATCCAGTCGGCCAACCGTTGCGGATGTGCGTGGAAGATCCTCCGCCTTTCCGTCCCGGATTCCGTGGCCGAAGAGCGCCTGCGCAGTAAAGCGGGCGAGGAGCACCCGGCCAAAAACCGCGGCTTCGATTTATATCTTGAGTTGAAGTCGAAATCCGAACCGATTCGGCGCCGTCATCTGGAGGTGGACACCGCAAAGGATCTTCAGGGGTGCGTTGAGCTTTGCCGCGAATATCTTTTATTCCCCACATAGCCACCCGTTCGACTGCGCTCAGGGCAGGCTACGTCACAGAGAAAATTAGGCAATTAAAAATCGGCAAATCTGTAATTGGGGATCCCTCGTCGCTGCGCTCCCCGGTAAGGACAAATCAACTCAGCGTACACTGTGGCCCATGCACCTGTTCCTGATTTGCTGTGGTTTGCTCACAACCATCATCTGGATGTATCTGCTGTTTGCGCATGGCGGGTTCTGGCGGGTGGGCAGGTTGCTCCCTCGGAAAAACGCAGTGACAGTCCGCGCGCGGGTAGTGGCTATAATCCCAGCGCGGAACGAGGCCGATGTGATCGGCCAGAGCATCGGCTCGCTTCTGCTCCAGAGCAACGAACTGCTGCATATCTTTTTAGTGGATGACGGCAGCACCGATGGCACTGCTCAGCGGGCGCGAGAGGCGGCGCAGCAAGCAGGACGAGCGGCATCGCTGACTATTCTGGATGGCCGTCCGCTCCCCGCCGGCTGGTCAGGAAAGCTTTGGGCGATGCATCAGGGAATCGAAAGGGCCCGCGAACTGTCTCCAGACCTCCTCCTGCTCACCGATGCCGACATCTGGCATGCGCCGGAGAATGTTTCCACCCTGGCGGGCATTGCGGATGCCGGAAATTTCGATCTGGCGTCCTTCATGGTGAAGCTCCATTGCGGGCAGCTTGCCGAGAAGCTGCTGGTCCCCGCCTTTGTATTCTTCTTTTTCAAGCTTTACCCTCCTTCCTGGATCGCCAATCCAAATCGCAGCAGTGCCGGGGCGGCGGGAGGATGCATGCTGGTGCGTCCGCAGGCGCTGGACAGGGCCGGCGGAATCGAAGCCATTCGCAATGAGATCATCGACGACTGCGCCCTCGCCCAACGAATAAAGCGCGGTGGAGGGAGGGTTTGGCTGGGGCCAACCTTCACGGCCTTGGGCCTTCGTCCCTATGGATCGTTCCGCGAGATCGGACGCATGATCTCTCGCACCGCGTTCAATCAGCTCCGGCATTCGGCGGCGCTGCTGGCCGGCGCTTTGGCAGGGCTCATGCTGGTTTACCTTGCGCCGGTAGTGCTTTTATTTACCGGTTATCCGCCCGCCATTTCGTTGGGAGTGGCGGCATGGTTGATGATGACCTTCTCCTATTTGCCCATGGTCCGCTTTTATGGCCTCAATCCCGCATGGGCGCTGGCATTGCCTGTCACAGCCCTCTTTTATATGGGGGCGACGCTTCACTCGGCGGTAAAGTTCTGGTCGGGCAAAGGGGGCGAGTGGAAGGGCAGGGTGCAGGACCCGCTTCCCCAGGAGGATGGTCTTCCCGGGCGGATGTAACCCGCGTAACTGGTTTTCGCGGCTTTGAATGATTTAAAATTAAATACCAAGGCCATGAGCTTAGAACTTTTCCTGAATTTGTGCTGGTTGGGCACCGCCATCGCGGCCATCGGGTACTGGTGTGTTCAGGCAAAGCATTCAGACGAGAAATCGATTCAAGGTCTGCGGTCATTTCTGGCGCTGATTTGCGCCTTGCTGGTGTTATTCCCGGTAATTTCGATGACCGACGATCTCTACGTCTGCCAGATGATGACGAGTCCCCACCAGGGTGACCTGACCAATCTGATTGAGATCACAAAATCGAAGTTGGTGGTGTTCGCGGTGGCGGTCATCAGCTCCCTGATGATGCTGCTCTTTGCCCGCGTGATCTGGCTGATAAGGCCGCAATCGCTGCGGACGGTCGCTTCCGTGATCTGGGTCCGCGAGCTCACGAACCGTCCTCCTCCCGCTTCCTCTCTCTCGCTGCGCTTTGCTTAGTCTCCTTTAAATTTTTCCATTTTCATTCGAGCGTAAAAAAGATGCGTGTACGTTTGGCCTGCTATTTATTTCTGGGCCTTTGGCCGCTTACGACAGCGGCGCAAATGCCAGACCATCCAATCACATTGCGTGAAGCGTTGCAGCGCAAGGGCTTGCTGGCGGCGATGCTCGGGCTGTTTTTGAGCTTCTCCCTTTTGGGCTGCAAGGGACATACCGATCCCGCGGCCGAAGCGCCTCCTCGCGCGAGTGTTGTGCGCGAACCTGACGTCAATATTGTGACCGTTGACCATCCTGACCAATTCCCGCTCTTCACCGCAGTGGAGCACAAGACCACTCCAGAGCTGACGGTCACCGGCGTGGTGAATCCCGATATCTCGCGTAACGTGCCAGTGATCTCGCTGGCCTCGGGCCGGATCGTCGAAGTCCGTGCGCGCCTGGGAGACCAGGTGAAAAAAGGACAACTGCTGATGATGGTCCAAAGCACCGATATTTCCGGAGCCTCCTCCGATTACAGAAAGGCGGTTGCGGACGAAGCCGTTACCAGGGTCCAACTTGAACGCTCGAAGCTTCTCTATGAGAAAGGAGCCATCGCACAGAAGGACCTTGAAGCGGCCCAGGATGCCGAGACAAAAGCGAAGGTGGACGTAGAAAC
>CAYTQA010000031.1:0-14871 GCA_964439495.1 uncultured Terriglobales bacterium
TTCCCACTCCTTCGGGCATCTGGGTTATACAGGTACATCGCTTTGGATTGACGGTAAGCGCAGGACCTCGATTACGCTGCTTACGAACCGCACCTGGCCAGACGCCAAAAATCAGGGGATTAAGCAGGTGCGACCGCGGTTTCATGATGCCGTGATGGAGCAGTTGGTAAAAATCGGGGAGTAGCCTCTTCGTATTTGGAAAGCGTCCATCATGGTCCTTGATTACCGAGGTGCAAAAGCAATGGAAGGCGGGCCACTGGAGATTCATCGCATTCAGTTAATCTATTAAAGTATGCCGAAAGCCACTTCAAGGAAATCCGTGCAGGAAGATTTAAGCCGTCTCACCACCGAATCGCAGAATGAGGCCTCGGAAGCCCTGGATAATATGTCGGCGCTGGACATCGCCCGCATTATCAATCGCGAGGACGAGAAGGTGGCCAAGGCGGTCCGCAAAGTCCTGCCGGAGATCGCAAAGGGGATCGATGCCATCGCCGACGCCCTGCGCAAGGGGGGACGCCTCATCTACGTTGGCGCGGGAACCAGCGGGCGCATCGCCGCGCTCGATGCCTCCGAGTGCCCTCCAACCTTCAATACCAGTCCTGAAGCAGTGCAGTATGTAATGGCGGGAGGACCCAAGGCATTGGGTTCGGCCGCCGAGGCCAATGAGGATTCGCCGGAGCTCGGCCAGCGGGACATTTCCAAGCGCCGCCCCACCAGCCGGGACGTAATCGTGGGCATCGCCGCCAGCGGCCGCACCCCCTACACCATCGCCGCCCTTCAAATGGCAAAAGAGCGCGGGGCGACGACCATCGCGGTCACGTGCAACACGGATTCGCCGCTGGCCAGGGCCGCGGACATTCCTATTGCCGTGGAGGTCGGCCCCGAGGTCGTCTCCGGATCAACCCGCATGAAGGCGGGGACGGCGCAGAAGATGGTGCTGAATATGCTCACCACCGGGGCAATGACCCGGCTGGGTTACGTCTACGGCAATCTCATGGTGAATGTCAGCCTTAAAAACCAGAAGCTGGTGGAGCGCGGGATAGGCATTCTGGAAAAGGCGGCGGGGGCGGACCGCATTACCGCGCAGAATACTTTAAAAAGTTCTAACGGCAGCGTTCCAGTCGCTTTGATTATGATTAAAACAGGACTCAACGCTCGCCAGGCTGAAGAGCGCCTCAAGGCCAATGGAGGCCATGTGCGGCGCGCCATCGAAGCCGAAGCCTGAAAGCAAGAAAAATCCACTAAAGAGAATTTTCAATGGACAAATTAGTAATCCGTGGCGGCAATCCCCTGGTCGGTACCATCCGTGTTAGCGGCGCGAAGAACGCTGCCCTTCCCGCAATGGCGGCCGCGTTGCTCACCGAAGAACCGGTCGTGCTGGAGAATATCCCCGACGTGCGCGACATTCAGACCGAGCGCAAGCTGCTCGAATCCATGGGCGCCGAGGTCGAGCTTGGCTATGGCCGGGCGCACCATCGCACCACCATCTGCTGCCGGAACCTGAGCACCCCTGAAGCTAAATATGAACTGGTGAAAACCATGCGGGCATCCACCCTGGTGCTCGGGCCGCTGGTCGCACGCACCGGGATTGCGCGCGTCTCTCTTCCCGGAGGATGCGCCATCGGCGCGCGTCCCATTGACCTGCATATCAAGGGCCTGGAAAAAATGGGGGCGCAGCTTACCCAGGAGCACGGATACATCGAGGCCCGCACCGAGCGGCTCAAGGGCGCTCACATCGTCTTTGACAAGATCACCGTCACCGGCACCGAAGACCTGCTCATGGCCGCTACCCTGGCGGATGGCGAGACGGTAATGGAAAACTGCGCGCGCGAGCCTGAGGTGGTGGACCTTGCCAATCTGTTGAACAAGATGGGGGCAAAGATTGAAGGCGCGGGCACCGGCGTTATCAAAATCAAAGGGGTCTCCAAACTTTCGGGGGCAAAACACCGCATTATTCCCGACCGCATTGAAGCCGGCACATTTGTGGTGGCGGGCGCGGTCACCGGCGGCGACCTTATCGTGGCGGATTGCGAGCCGTCGCATCTTGGCGCGGTACTGGCAAAATTAAAGGAATGCGGCGTGAAGATCACGGAGAGTGCGGGCACGGTCCGCGTGCAGGGCGATGGCGCGCTGAAGGCCGCGGACATGGTCACGGAAGAGCATCCCGGCTTCCCCACCGACATGCAGGCCCAGTACATGGCCCTGGCCACGCAGGCCGAAGGGACGTCGCTGATCACCGAAAACATCTTTGAAAACCGCTTTATGCATGCGCAGGAGCTGGTGCGCATGGGAGCAAACATCAAGCTCGATGGGCGCCGCGCTATCGTGCAGGGCAAGACGCCGCTCAGCGCCGCTGCCGTCCTTTGCAGCGACCTGCGGGCCTCCGCCTCGCTGGTGCTCGCCGCCATGATCGCCGATGGAGAGACCATCGTGGACCGCGTTTATCACATCGATCGCGGGTACGAACGCATCGAAGAGAAGCTGCGGGGAGTCGGCGCCCGGATGAAGCGCATCGGAGAGATGCTGCCCAAGAGAAGCAGCATGGTCTCATAACAAACCCGCATCCGATCCATCCAAACCCTCTGCGCGCTTGCAGGGGGTTTTTCACGCCCATTCTTCCTTCATTCTTCCGGGCAGAACGCAATCGACGGCAACCTTCCCCGCCGGCTTGCGCTCTCAAAAGGAAGGGCGTCCATGAGTTCACGCTGGAAAGTACCTGTCAAAGTACCAATCAAAGAGCTGCAAGTCTCGGTTTACGCCATTCCCACCGAATCGGTTGAAGCGGACGGCACCCTCTCCTGGAACAGGACGGTGCTGGTCCTGGTCCATGCCAAAGCGGGTGGAAAGGAGGGCATGGGCTATACCTATGCCGATGAAGCCACGGCCACGCTGATCCATAAGACCCTGAGCGGGCTGGTGATCGGCGAGGACGCCATGGACATTCCCGCCATCTGGGCAAGGTTGCGCCACCATATCCGCAATCTGGGGCGTCCCGGGATTGTCTCCATGGCGATGGCCGCGATTGATAACTCGCTATGGGACCTCAAAGCCAGGCTGCTCGATCTGCCTCTGGCCACCTTGCTCGGACGTGTGCGCGATGGCGTGCCCGTCTATGGAAGCGGAGGATTTACCTCCTATTCGGTCCCACGCCTTCAGGAGCAGCTTGCAGGCTGGGCCGCCCAGGGCATCAAGATGGTCAAGATGAAGATTGGAACGCATCCCGATGAGGACGTGCGGCGTGTAAAGGCGGCGCGCGAAGCGATTGGACACAAGGTCGAATTGTTTGTGGATGCCAATGGCGCGTACACCCGCAAGCAGGCGCTCGAAAAGGCCGAAGAGTTTACTCAATTTCATGTGACCTGGTTTGAGGAGCCGGTCTCCTCCGACGACCTCGAAGGGCTTCGCTTGCTGCGCGACCGCGCTCCCGCAGGCATGGCGATTGCCGCCGGCGAATACGGCTACGATCTGGCTTATTTTCAGCGCATGCTTCAGGCGGGGGCAGTGGATGTGCTGCAAGCCGACGCGACCCGCTGCGCCGGGATTTCCGAATTCATGCGCATCGGGAATTTAGCCGAGGGCTATTCCCTTCCTTTTTCGGCGCATACCGCGCCTTCGGTGCATCTGCATCCCTGCTGCTCCCTGAACAATCTGCGCCACATCGAATTCTTCTTCGACCATGTCCGCATCGAGCGCATGCTCTTCGATGGGGCGGTCGAGCCGGTGGACGGTTTGCTCTATCCCGATCTGGAGCGTCCCGGCATTGGCCTGGAATTGAAGCAAGCAGACGCGAGGAAATTCGCCGCATGAGCGGGCTTACTCCCATCCGGAACGATCGCGAGCGCATCGGGCGCGTGCAGCAGGCGCTTGCCCAATCCTCTTTTGAGGCCCTGGTTTGTTGCCTGCCCAAGCATGTGCTGATGCTCACCGGCTATTGGCCCGTCATCGGCGCCAGCATCGCTATTGTGGCCAAAGATGGACCTGTATTTCTCATTGTCCCCAAGGATGAAGAAGCCCTGGCCAGCAAGGGACATGCCGACGAAGTCCTAACCTTCCAACCCGGCTCTCTGGACAAATTGACCGATGCCGCTGAAGAAGTACGCGGTCCTCTGGCCCAGGTTTTTGACAAGCTTCACCTTCCCGCGGGGATGGTCGGGGCCGATACCGGCAGCCATGTTGAACCATCTTCTTATGCGGCGACCCACTTTTATGGCTCTTCGCTGGGTTACCGGCTTCGGGAGGTCGCTCCGGATGCGCAGTTGCGCGATGCGGGGGAGCTGCTCGCCGATCTGCGCGCGTGGCTCTCTCCGATTGAACTTGAGCGCGAGCGGCTGGCCTGCGCTCTTGCCGGTGAGGCATTCGAAGAGGGAGCAAAACAGATGCGCGCCGGATTGACCGAGATGCAGGTTGCCGCCCTCTTCCTTGCCAGCCTGAACACAATTTTCACCCCACTTCACGATGTGGAGCGCAAGGGCGGCTTCTTTTTCTGCATGTCCGGACCGCATTCCGCCCTGGCCGGCGCCGCATATGCCCGCAGCGGCGAGCGCTTGCTTGCGCCCGGGGACTTGGCGCTGGTCCATTGCAATACCTATATTGACGGTTTCTGGACGGACATTACGCGGACCTATTCCATCGGCCGTCCCGATGAAAGGCAGCAGCGGATGAATGCCGCGGTGCTGGCGGCGCGGGAGGAAGCGCTGGCCGCGATCCGGCCTGGAGCTGCCGCCGCCGAGGTCGATCGTGCGGCGCGCGATGTGCTCACGAAGTGGGGATTCGGAAAGGAGTTCAAGCACCAGTTGGGACACAGCGTCGGCTTCGATGCGATCAGCCATACCGCCAAACCCCGCCTGCATCCCAAATCGCCGGACATTCTGGAACCAGGCATGGTCTTTAATGTCGAACCCGCAATCTACATGGAAGGATACGGCGGGATACGCCATTGCGACGTGGTCCGGGTCACGGAAAAAGGGATGGAGGTGCTTACGCCATTCCACCTCAGCCTCGAGGAAAGGACCATTCCCGAGGGCCTCCTGAGTGCCGCATAGGGCTAATGCCGCATAGCGCTTTTGCGGATGGCTTCCACCAGTCCTTCCATGGTGTAGTCCTCCGCCTCAATATGCACCGGTAAGGCGTACTCCCGAAGCGTCCCCGAAGTCACCGGCCCGATGGAGGCAAATTGCACCCCCTGCAGCTTCTTTGGAATATCCGTGCCCAGGATCAATGCCAGAAAATTGCGCACGGTGGAGGAGCTGCTGAAGGTGATGATCTCCGGCATCGTCCGCTCATCCGCGAAGGCCGCCAGCAACTTCGCCTTCGCTTCTTCCGGCACGATGGTCTCATAAGCCTCCACCACATCCACCTTTGCCCCCGCCGCGGTGAGTTCGTTGGGAATCACATCCCGCGCCACCTTGGCCCTTACCAGCAGCACGCGTTGCGCCTTCACGTGCTTGCGCAACAGGCGGACCACCTCTTCGGCCACATATTTCTCCGGCACCAGGTCCACCACCAATCCGCGATCGGCGATGGCCTGCTCGGTGGCCGGACCGATGGCGGCGATCTTCAGGTGCTGCAATGCGGTTTCATCGAAGCCCACGGCGGCCAGCCGGGCGAAGAGCGCCTCAACGCCATTTACGCTGGTCAGGACCAGCCAGTCGTAGGAGAGGATCTTGTGCAGCGCCTGGTCGAGCGCGGCGTAAGAGTCGGGCTCGCGAATCTCGATTACGGGCACCTCAATCACCTCCGCCCCGTGCTCGCGCAGAAGCCCGGAGAGCTTCGCCGCCTGTTTTTCCGCGCGCGTAATCAGCACGCGTTTTCCGCGCAGAGGTAAATCAGCGGCCTTCTCTTTATTTTTTTCTTTATCTTTTTTGGAACTTGAAGCACTTTTTTTTGGGCTCAATGAACTCTCGCTTGCTTATTAAGGTTGCTGTGGAACAGCATGGCCGTGTTTGTAGACGTCTTCGAGGATTTTTCCCGCCCCTTTTGCCAGGAGCGCGTTGCCTGCACGGGCGCCTAATCTTTCAGGATCGCTACCGGACTGTTGTTCGCGAAGCACCTCGGAGCCGTCCGGACGGGCGACGATGGCCGTCAGCATAATCTCCGAATTCGCATCTTCCCGGGCATAAGCGCCGATGGGGACCTGGCAGCCGCCTCCCAGGGCATTCAGCGTGGCGCGCTCGCAGGTGACCGCGCGGCGGCTAGGTCCGTGGTCCAGAAATCTTATGTGGGCCAGCACCGCTTCGTCGTTGCGGCGCGTCTCCACCGCCAATGCTCCCTGTCCCGCCGCCGGACACATCACATCCATCTCCATCAGCTCGCGAATCCACTCTGTACGCTCCAGGCGCTTCACCCCCGCCGAGGCCAGAATGATGGCATCATATTCTCCCTCCTCCAGCTTGAGCAGGCGGGTATCCACATTGCCGCGCAGGGAGATGGTCTCAAGGTCCGGACGCAGCGCCTTGAGCTGTGCCACCCTTCGCAGGCTGCTCGTACCCACGCGCGCCTTTGGCGGCAGCTCCGCAAGACTGTTATAACGCCGGGAAAGAAAGACGTCCCGCGGGTCTTCGCGTTCCATGATGGCCGCCAGCATGAAAGCCGACGCCAGCAGCGTGGGCACGTCCTTCAGGCTGTGCACCGCCAGGTCCACGCGGCCTTCCGCCAGCGCCTCTTCGATCTCCTTGGTGAACATGCCTTTGGTCCCCACCTTGGAAAGCGCGACTTCCGTGATCTTATCGCCGGTGGTCTTTATGATCTCGATTGTGACCTCATGTCCCTGCCCGCGCAGCAGGGTGGCCACATGATTGGCCTGCCACAACGCCAATTGCGATCCGCGCGAGCCAATCCTCAATCTTGCCATTTAACTCTCTGTCTTCGTTCCCGAAGAAATGGGATGCTGCTTGTCGGTCTCTTCCGCGCTCTCCTCGTATTTCGCGACCGGCTCCAGCCCGAAGACGCGCTTCACCATCTCCCAGAAAGTTTGCGAATCGCGCTTGAGGCCCACCATGGAAGGGTGCAGCATCTTGTTCACGATGGAGCGCGTAAGCGCCTCAATCGCGGCCTCCTGCTCCGGTGTGAGCTTGCCCATCTTTCCCCGGGCACGCTCCAGCTCCGCGCGTCGAATATTTTCGACATGCTGCTGCAGGGAGACGATGGCCGGCACAGCCTCGCGCTGATGCACGCGGGCGAGGTAACGCTGCACCTCGGCCTCTATGATCTGCTCCGCCCGCGCGGCCTCCTCGCCGCGGCCATGCAGATTGGCCTGCGCCATCTGCTGCAGATCGTCTATGTCATACACAAAGATGCCGTCGAGCTTGCCCACTTCGGCGTCCACATCCCGGGGGACTGCGATATCGATAAAGAACATGGGACGGTTTTTGCGCCGCTGCAGGAATTGCTCCGCATGTTCGCGGCGAAAGATCGCGTGCGGCGACCCGGTCGAGGTAATCACGATATCGGCCCGGTCCGCCGTGCGATAAAGGTCCTCGAAGCGGATGGCCTCTCCCCCGAACTTCGCCGCAATCCCCTGAGCACGCTCGTAGGTCCGGTTGGCAACGATGATGGAATCGGCCCCGTGGGCCATCAGGTGCCGCGCCGCCAGTTCGCTCATCTTGCCCGCGCCCACCAGATAAACATGCCGCCCGTGCAGCGAGCCGAAGATTTTTTTCGCCAGCTCCACGGCCACGGAGGCCACAGAGACCGTCGAGCTGCCAATCTGTGTCTCGCTGCGCACCCTCTTCGCCACCGCCAGGGCGCGATTGAGCAATTCTTCGAGCTGGGAGCTAACCGCCCCGGTGGCGCGCGCGATGGCAAACGAGGACCTTACCTGTCCCAGGATCTGCGGCTCGCCCACGATCATCGAGTCCAGGCTGGCGGCGACGCGGAAGAGATGCCGCACCGCCTCTTGCTGGTGAAATTCATAGATGTGCTGCTCGGAGTTGGCGACCAGAATCTCCACCCGGTTGCAGGTAGAGAGCACGTATCCTTCTTCCACTCCGGGAGTCTCCAGCAGCCTGCGCGTGGCCTCCTGCAAATGCCATTCCTGGATAGCGAAGCGCTCGCGCAGCGCCACCGGCGCGCTCTTGTGGTTGACCCCGAGGAGAATGAGGCTCATTGGGATATAAACCTGTGCATGGAGCTGAAGTAATTGGCCACCCATGCGGTCACCGCCGTGGCAAAGGCAAAAGCGGAAAGAAAAGCCGCCCTGCGCCCTCGCCAACCCGCGCTCAAACGGGTATAGAGCATCACCAGATACACGCCCCACATCAGCAAACTCAACAGCACCTTGGGATCGTGAAAGAAGGCCGGGCCGAACTCAACCTGCGCCATCACTGAGCCCGCGATCAGTCCGATGGTCATGAAGGGAAAGCCGAGCAACAGGGAGCGATAGCCAAGAGCGTCAATGGTTTCAAGCGAGGGCAGCTTGGACAATATGCCGCCCACCTGCTTCGATTTCAGCTTTCTCTCCTGCAGCAGATACAGGATGCTGGCAACAAAGCTGAAGAACAGGGCCGCGTGTCCGGCAAAGATCAGCGCAATATGGGTGAAGATCCAGCCACTGCGCAAATAAGGAGAAGAAAACTGGGGCGGCTGCTGCGCCACTGCGGCCGAGAGCGTCAGCAGGAATACCGCGGGAAAGACGAAGACGCTGGGAGAGCTTGTCTTGTAAGCATAGAAGACCCCAATGAAGAACAGCATCATCAGGAAGGCCAGCAATGACTCCACCTGATGCATGGTCGCCAGCATGAGGCGGCCGCTGTGGACAAACGATTCGACCAGCGAGACCAGGTGAAATGTCAGGCCGATTTGAGTCAGCAGGAGTAAATTTTGCGAAACCGCTCCACGGCGGCGCACCAACCAGATCAGGGCATAGATCATCCCCATCCCATACAGCGCCACCGCGATTCGTAACCAAAGAAGAGACAATTCAACTCCGCGAGCCGGTCAAATCTCACTCTTTTAGTATTTTATGAGAATATGGTGGGATTATACCGTGTTTGCCTCGGGCTTTCTTCCGGCAAAGTCCCTGGAAAGCGCCGGAGTGAAACAGTAGTTACCCACAGCTTACTCGTGTCATAATTCCTTCCAGTTTGATGACTGAGCCCTCTACTCCTCTCATGCGGCAATATGCCGCCATCAAGAAGCAGCATCCCAATGCGCTTCTCTTCTTCCGGCTGGGCGATTTTTACGAGCTTTTTTTTGATGACGCGGTGGTTGCGGCGCGCGAGCTGCAAATCACCCTGACCTCGCGCAATAAGGAGAAGGACAGCGCGGTCCCGATGTGCGGCGTTCCCTATCATGCGGCGGAAGGATATCTCGCCAAGCTGCTGCGCAAGGGCTTCAAGGTCGCAATCTGCGAGCAGATGGAAGAGCCCAGCCTGGCGAAGAAGCTGGTGCGGCGCGAAGTCACTCGCGTGCTTACTCCCGGCACCGCCGCCGACAGTGGACTGGCCTCGGAGGAAAATAATTTTCTGGCCGCGCTGGCGCGGGTCCATGATCGCGTGGGCCTGGCTGTGCTCGATCTCTCCACCGGAGAGTTTCGCGCCACCGAGTTCGGCAACGAGAGCAATTCCAGCAAATCGGCGGAGGCCCGGGTAGTGGAAGAGCTGGCGCAGTTGCGTCCGCGGGAGCTGCTTTATCCCTCCGCCCTGCCGCTCTTCGACCGGAGCTCCATGGCCCACGAATTTTCCCGGAGCTCGCATCTCAAATTTACCGAGACCCCGTTGGAGGATTGGGCCTTCGCCTCCGACTATGCCATTCCCCTGCTGGAAAACCATTTTGGGGTGCTCTCGCTGGAGGGCTTTGGACTGGCCAGCCGTCCGGCGGCGGCGACGGCCGCGGGCGCCATACTGCACTACGTCCGCAATACGCAGCGCGGCACGCTCCACCATGTGGACCGCATCGGCTTCTACGATCGCCAGGACTGTCTGATACTGGACGCGGTCACGGTCCGCAATCTGGAATTGATTGAGCCGCTCTTCTCCCATTCCGGAGCGGAGATCACTTTATTCCGCACCCTGGACGCGACCCTCACCCCCATGGGCAAGCGGCTGCTGCGCGCATGGGTCCTGCGCCCTTCCATCGATCTGGAAGAGATCGGACGGCGCCACGAAGCGGTAGGCGCCGGCATCGACGACCTGATTACGCGCGAGGAGCTGCGGCGCGGGCTTGCCGGCGTGCTTGATATGGAGCGGCTGCTCAGCCGCATCACGCTGGAGACCGCCAACCCGCGCGATGTGCTGGCATTGTCCGCTTCGGTCGCTCGATTGCCGGAGATCAAGCAGTCGTTGCGGCGATTCAAGGCCGAACGCCTGGAGCAACTGGAGCAGTTGCTGGACCCTCTCGCCGATCTGCGCGAGCGGATCGAGAAGACCATTGTCCCCGAGCCTCCGCTCAGCTTTGCCGATGGCGGGGTGATACGGGAAGAGGTGGACCCGCAGCTCGATGAATTGCGCGACCTGAGCCGGAACAGCAAACAGTACATCGCGCAGATTGAGGAGCGCGAACGCCGGCGCACCGGCATTCAATCGCTGAAGGTAAAATTCAATTCCGTCTTTGGCTATTACATCGAGATCACCCGGGCGAACCTGCATCTTTCTCCCGCCGATTACGAGCGCAAGCAGACCCTGGTGAATGCGGAGCGCTTCACCACCCCGGAGCTCAAGCAATACGAGAGCAAGATTCTGGAGGCGGAGGAGAAGATGCTGGAGATCGAGCGCCTCATCTTCACCGAACTGCGCTCCGCCATCGCCGCGGAGGCGCGGCGCATCCGGCAGACCTCGCTGGCGCTGGCGGAGATAGACGTCCTGCTGGGGTTGGCGCACATCGCCGCCGAACGCAATTATTGCCGTCCGCAGCTCGACGACTCGGGAGAGCTTGAGCTGATTGAGGCGCGCCATCCCGTGGTGGAACAGCAGGAGAGCGAACGCTTTGTCCCCAACGATCTCTTCCTTGACCGCGAAGGCCATACCATCCTGCTGCTCACTGGTCCCAACATGGGCGGGAAGTCCACGTATCTGCGCCAAACCGCGCTGGTTGTCATCATGGCGCAGATGGGTTGCTTCGTTCCGGCACGGCGGGCGCGGCTGGGCGTGGTCGACCGGATTTTTACCCGCATCGGGGCGAGCGATAATCTGGCGCGCGGACGCTCTACCTTCATGGTGGAGATGACCGAGACCGCGGCCATCATCAATACCGCAACTCCGCGCTCCCTGATTCTGCTCGATGAGATGGGACGCGGGACCGCCACCTATGATGGCTTGGCCATTGCCTGGGCGACGGTCGAATACATTCACGCGATCACGCGCGCCAAGACGCTTTTCGCCACCCACTATCACGAGCTCACCGCGCTCGCCGACCAACTGCCGGGCGTGAAGAACTTCCGGGTGACGGTGAAGGAAAATGCCGGAGGGATCGTTTTTCTGCGTAAAGTCGAGCCGGGAGCGGCGGACCGCAGCTACGGAATCGAGGTGGCTAAACTCGCCGGCATTCCTCTGGATGTAATCGAGCGCGCCCGCGAGGTGCTGAAGGACCATGAACAAACCGCGCGAGACGCATCGAAGCTGCTCACGCCGCAGGACGATTCCGCTCCATCGCCGGCCCAGCTTACGATTTTCACTCCGCTCTCCCAGCGCATCGTCGATCGCCTGCATGAGGCCGACCTGAATTCATTGACCCCACTGCAGGCCCTGAATCTGTTGAACGAGCTGAAGCAGCAGCTCGACTGAACAACATCGGGGCTTCAGTTGCGGAATATCGCAAATCTTCTAAAGTTGAGAACACTCAAATATTGAGCGCGCGGCCCGCTAGTCCCATGGCATCGGACCAGAAAGCGCCCGAGGAATGGACCGCCTCCACGACCTCTCCCACGGCGGCGACAAACTGGTCGCACTGTTGAGCGGTTACCACCAGCGGAGGCGCCACCTTGAGGACCATAAAATTGTTCCCGCAAATCTGCGTGAGGATGTTTTTCTCGCGAAAGAGACGCATGACCAGCATCTGGCCAAACATGCCGGCATGGATCCTTTTGAATGCCTCAAAGGCAATTCTCAGGCGGAGTTGTTGCGGCGCGGCAAATTCAGGCAGCCTGCTGGTAATATCATTTCGGCATGGACTCTCTTCCTCTTCGTCATCGAGTGGGGCAACTTCTGATCATGGGCCTTGAGGGCGCGGAATTTTCGCCCTCCGCGGAACGGATGGTGACCACCATTCAGCCCTCCGGAATCATTCTCTTTGGGCGCAACATCACGTCGGCGCAGCAGACGCATGGCCTATTGTCGGCGGCGCGGCAAAAGGTCCGGAGGCCAATCTTCTCCTGCGTGGACCTGGAGGGCGGCACCGTGGACCGGTTGCGGCAGATCATCGCGCCCGCTCCCTCGGTGAGCAAGGTCGCGCATACCCATGACAAAAAACTTTTCGAGCCGCATGGCCGCCTGCTGGGCGAGGAATCGAGGGCGGTCGGCTTCAATACCGACTTTGCTCCATCGCTCGATCTGGACCTGCCGCCGTCGCGCAATGTGCTCACCTCGCGCACGGTGTCCGATGATCCAAGGAAGGTCGTCAAGTTCGCCCGGCGCTTTCTCAAAGGACTGCGCTCCGCGAAGGTCCTGGGATGCGGAAAGCACTTCCCCGGATTGGGAGAGGCGAATCTGGACACGCACAAGGCCCTGCCCTCCATCCGAAAGCCATGGAAGGCCCTCTGGGAACAGGACCTGGTTCCCTTCCGGGAGCTCAGGGATGACTTTCCCATGATGATGGTGTCGCACGCCGGATATCCTGAAGTCACCGGTGACACTGTGCCGGCATCGCTCTCTCGGAGATGGATCACGGGCATATTGCGCAAAAAAATAGGCTATAAAGGGCTGGTCCTCTCCGACGATCTGGAGATGGGCGGGGTGCTGGCCGCCGGCTCCATCGAAGATGTGGCCATCGAGACTTTGGAAGCCGGGGCCGATATCTTCCTGGTTTGCAACAAGGAAGAGCTGGTCTGGCGGAGCTATGAGGCCGTCCTGCAACGCGCCGAACGGGACAAAAAATTCGAGCGCCGGGTCAACGATGCGGCGGAGCGGGTGCTGCGCTTCAAGAAAAAATCGCGGGAGCTGAAGCAGGTTTCCCCCGCGCCCGATGAAGCCACCGTCGCCCGGCTGCGAGAGAATATGCGGAAATTCACGGAAGCAATCGAAGCCCGGACCCAAGTAAACGGATGATCGTCGCCGGCATCATGAGCGGCACCTCGGCGGATGGAATCGATGTAGCGCTGGTCCGCCTGCTGGGACGCGGGCTTAACGTCCGCATGCAACTGCTCGCGCATGAGCACCGCGATTATCCCGCCGCCGTGCGCAGGGCGGTGCTCGCGGCCATGAATGCGCCGGCTGCGAGCGTGGCCGACCTTGCCCGCCTCAATAGCCTTCTGGGTGAACTGTATGCCGAGGCGCTGGCCTTCGCGCTCAAAAAGCATAGCGGCCACGCACCGGAGCTGATCGGATGCCATGGGCAGACGATTTATCATCAGGATGTTGCCGCGGAATACCTGGGACATAAGATCAACACCACGTGGCAGACGGGAGAGAGCGCGGTGCTGGCCGCGCGGGCGGGCCTTCCGGTGGTCTCAGATTTTCGTCCCGCCGATATGGCTGCCGGAGGCAAGGGCGCGCCGCTGGTCCCATTTCTCGATTATGTTTTTTACCGGCATCCGCGCCGCATCCGCGTCCTGCAGAACATTGGCGGCATCGGGAATTTCACTTTCATCCCGGCCGCGGCGGCCCCGGAAGAGGTGGTCGCCTTCGATACCGGTCCGGGCAATATGGTGATCGACGCCTGCGCCGAGATTCTCTTCGGAAAGCGTTATGACGCGAATGGACGCTATGCGGCCAAGGGGGAGATCATCGAGGGCGCGCTGAGCAAGGCACTGGAGCATCCGTTCTTCCGCCGCAAACCACCCAAAACCGCCGGCCGTGAGGAATTCGGGCGTGAGTTTGCAGCCAGCTTTCTCCGCTGGTGCGGACGCGGAGCAAGAAAGGAGAGCGTGATTGCCACTGCCACTGCCCTCACCACGCGCAGCATTGGCATAGCCGTGCGCGGGGTCATAACGCAAAAGAAGCTCACTCAAGCGGCGGCAGGAAAAAGAAAGCCGGCGCACAACTTCATCGTTTCCGGTGGTGGCGCCCACAACCAGACATTGCTGCGGATGCTCCAGGAGGAAATTGCTCCCCTGGGCTTTGAACTCATGATCTCCGATGAGTTGGGTCTGCCGGCGGAGGCCAAGGAAGCCGTGGCCTTCGCCCTGCTGGCCTACCAGACCTGGCATCGCCAACCCGGCAATTTTCGATCCGCGACGGGGGCTGCGCGTCCGGCTATTCTGGGCAAGATCACCTATGCGTAAACCGTGGCTTTCCGTAATGGCGCTGCTGCTGGTGCTGGCAACGGCCTCCTGCGCGCGCTTCCATCCCGACGCGCATACCGTGACCATGATTATCGAGAGCAGCCCGGCAAACCTTGACCCGCGGATCGGCATTGATTCGCAGTCGGAGCGCATCGACGAACTCCTCTTCGATTCCCTGGTGCGCAAGGACGAGCATTTTAATCTTCGTCCGTGGCTGGCGGAGAGCTGGGAGGTCCCCGATCCCCTGACCTATATCTTTCATCTTCATCGCGGCGTTCGCTTTCACAATGGACAGCCGCTTACCGCGCGCGATGTGAAATGGACCTTCGATTCCCTGTTCAATGGCACGGTGATTTCCACCAAGACCGCTGCCTATCAATACGTGAAAGACATCGAAGCGCGCGACGACCATACCGTGGTCTTCCATCTCAAGGAACCTTTCGCGGCGCTGCTGTGGAACCTCTCGGATGGCGCGATTGGAATTGTGCCTTACGGCAGCG
>CAYTQA010000032.1:0-14827 GCA_964439495.1 uncultured Terriglobales bacterium
TGGTGCATGCGCAACGCCTGCTTCCCGTCGAGGAGCTGTTGAGCCAGGCCGCGCATAGCGGAAGCGGTGGGAATGCTCCCGCCAGTTCGCCTGGCAGGACCACAGCATCTGGACCGGGCGGCCCGCGTCCATTCGCCAGCGGCGCGATGCCCGCGCCTGCTCCGGCCAGTCGAGCGAGCGCTCCTTCCAACCCGGCCAAAAGTCCGTTTGAGGCTGACCGGGCGCGAAAAGAGATGTCATCCGGGGTCAAGGCGGCCCCAGCCGGGTGGGCCACACCGCCGATCACGCAGCCGGCCCAAACGGCCACAGTTGAGGCCATGGTTGCCACCCAAGCTGCACAGGCGGAAACCGCGCCTGCGAATGATATGGCCAAGACAGCCATAGCCGAAAATGGCTTGGTCACACAGCCGACGCAAACGGAATCCGCTTCCACGAGCGACGCTGGGCAACTCCGCGATGAAGTTTTGGCGGCGCTCGAAGCCGAGGGCCAGCGCACCGCCGCCTCCATGCTGGAAACCGGAGAGTGGTCTTTTGCCGGAAGCGAGCTGATGGTGAAGTCCGCGAACACGGAAAAGATGATTGACCTGCTGGTCAATGCGGAGGTGAAGCGCATTGCCACTGCCACCGCCTCCCGCCTGGCTGGAAGGTCGGTGAAGCTGAAGGTAATTTCCGGGGGTACGCCGCAGGCTGCTCCAGCGGCGAGCAGCAGCGCTTCGCGCGTTCCCTCGCTGGGCGCCCGCTCCCGGGCGGCGGACGATCCGGTGGTGCGCCGCATGCAGGAAAAGTTCGGAGCTGAAGTCCGCAGCGTGATCGATTATCGCGAACGGCGCAAATAAAAGCGGTCCACCAAAATAAGGAGAACTTATGAACCCGCAAGAACTGTTGGCCCAGGCGCAGCGCGCCAGCCAGCAAATCCAGGAAAAGATGCGCGCCACCGTCGTGGAGGCCTCCTCCGGCGGCGGCAGTGTAACCGTAAAGATGAACGGACAGAAGCAGGTCCTGAACGTGAAAATCGCCCCCGAGGTGGTACAGGGAGAGGACCTTGAGATGCTCCAGGACCTTATTGCTGCAGCCGTGAATGAGGCCGGGCGCCGGGTGGACGAGAACATGCAATCTTCCTTGAGCGGAATGCTGGGCGGGTTGAATATTCCCGGCCTCCTTTAAACGTTTTTCCAGAGGTTTTGCTTGTCGAAATTTGCCGAGCCGATGGCTCGCCTCATCGATGAACTGAAGAAGCTGCCTGGCATCGGCAGCAAGAACGCGCAGCGCCTCGCCTTTCATATTCTTCGATCCAGTGAAGAGGATGCGGAAGCGCTGGCCTCCTCCATCCGCGAGGTGAAGGAAAAGCTCCATCTTTGCTCCATCTGCAACAACATTACCGATGTGGACCCCTGCACCTATTGCAGCAGCCCCACGCGCAATCAGCGCCTGGTCTGCGTGGTTGAGGAGCCGACCAACATCGCTTCGGTGGAAAAAACGCGGTCCTACAACGGCGTCTATCACGTCCTGCATGGTTCGCTTTCTCCGCTGCATGGGGTAGGCCCGGAGCACCTGCGCCTGGCAAATCTTTCCCGCCGGGTGGAAGAGGGAGAGGTGGATGAACTGATCCTGGCCACCAATCCGACGGTGGAAGGCGAAGCCACCGCGGTTTATATTTCGAATATGGTGAAGAGGGCCAACGTGAAGGTCACGCGCATTGCCACCGGCATTCCGGCGGGAAGCGACATCGAATACGCCGATGAGGTCACCATGGCCAAGGCCATCGAAGGCCGGCGGGAGTTGTAGGCCAGAGACCCCTGCTTTCAAATAAATCCGGCGCCTGGCCGCTTTAAATCCTGTAACCGCTGAAATCTCCAGGCGGGCACGACTGAAAAACCGCTTTTTCCGATAAATCTTCCAATTATTGAAGGCCTTTACCTAGGAAGTTTCTACACACCTGAAAATTTTTTTAAATTTTTTTATGGGATTAAGGAACCCTAGCCAGCATCTCTGAATCTAATCGTGTGTAGTCAGAGAAGCTGGAGAGGAAATCACCTTACCAAAAGACCTCTACCAGCGGGCGAATTAAGTCCAAGGGGTGTGGGTAATGATCAGCTATCTGGTCGATCTCCTATTCGGTTGTTGGCATAAGAATTACAGTTTTCCGATTACGACTCGCGGTCAGCGTCGCGGCGCGGCGGCTGCAACCGGGACGTATGTGGTGTGTCTCGATTGCGGAAAAGAATTCCCTTACGACTGGCGCGAGATGAAGGTGGTGAGCGGCGAGCGAAAGCACGAAATGCTGCCGGGCAATGTGACCACCATGCCGGAGCGCGTTCATTCGCTGGCGAAAACTGCATAGTCCTGGCCCGCCATGCCTGGGAGGTCCGCTGGGCAGCGGGCCTGCTGTGCGTTCCACCGCCACTTACGGGATTCCATCCTGCCAGCCCATCAGTCTGGCCCTCTGGGTTTATTTTTTAACTTCAGGTTCAGCCAGCAACTGATTGAGAAGCCGGAGCATATCGCTCACGGTAATAATTCCCACCAGTGTGTTATCGGCTTCCGTTACCAGCACGGAAGAGATCTTCTTGCTCTGCATGATCTCCGCCGCCTGCCGGGCGGGGGCATCCGGAAGGATGGTGACCGGGTCCTTGCTCATGGCCCGGGTGATGGAAGTATCTTCGAAGATCTGGTTGTATTCCTCAGGACCGAGCGGTGAGAGCACCGAGGGCGCCAGCCGCGAGACGTCGCGATCACTGATGATCCCCACTACTTTCTTTTCGGAATTCAGGATGGGCAGGTGTCTCTTGCCGGTGCGGCGAAGCAGCAGCGCGGCATCGAGCAAACAGGCTTCTGCGGTTAAAGTGACTACATTACTGGTCATGTAATCGCGGACCCTATGCTGCTGCACGCTCATAGTCCTCCCTTTCAAAACATGAACTTCAGCCCCGCCGGATGATGTGGCGAATCATACCAGAGCCGGCAAGGAATCGCACCCGGAGAATGCGTATCCCCCGAAGACGATAAGTGGACTGCCGGGGGAGAATCTGGCGGAAGATCGCAAACGAGCAACTTCCCGGGGAGACATGCCGCTCTTATTCTTTAATTATGAAAGCGGCAATCAGGGAACTCCGAAAACCGGTGCGGCTCGGACTGGTGCTCATTATGTTCGTTGGCTACGTTTTTATGGCCTTCATGGTCACCGAGCAGGAGCGCATCATCGACAATCAGCGCACGCTGATCCGCAGTCTTTCCCAGGACTCCGCCGCATTCCTGCTCGAAAAGGCGCATCTCTCCAAAAAATAAATGTCTACCTGCATAAAAAGGCGGCCTTCACGGGCCGCCTTGTGCTTACTTGAAGATGAATTACTGATCGTCGCGCCGCTTCAGGGTTGGACGATCATCGTCATTGCCATTCTTATCATTTCCGGCTTTATCTTTATTGGTGTTGGCGCGACGAAGGCTGGGTTTGCCATTGTCTTTTTCGTCGGTCAATTTGCGGCGGTTCTCGATGGCATTCAAACGCGCCTTGACCTTGTCGAATTCCGAGGTGGTGACCACATACTCATCGCGCGCAGGAAGCAGCTTTGCGATCTCCTCCTGGGTCTTCTCGATTCGGTCGGGGGTCTGCGGATGGGTGGAGAAGGCCTTGGCCAGCGCACCCGGCTTTTTCTTCTGGAGGGCGTCGATCTTCTCGAAGAAACTCACCAGCGAATTGGGATCGTAACCGGTTTTGTACAGGTATTGCGTTCCCAGATAGTCCGCCTCTTTTTCAAAGTCGCGCGAGAAGTGCATGAAGGCCAGAGGGACCCCGATGCCGGCCGCTTCATAAGCTCCATAGCCCAGTCCGCCGCCCACAAAGATCAACGGGATGGTGGCCAGGTTCGCCAGATTGGCGCGTGTCATTTCACGCATGGCATGGTGCGCGCACACGTGGGCGATCTCGTGGGCCATTACCCCAGCCAGCTCGGATTCATCATCCGCGGCCAGAATGAGGCCGGAGTTCACATAAAAAAAGCCGCCGGGCAGCGCAAAGGCGTTGATCTCATCCGAATCAATCACCTTGATTGTGAATGGGACCTTGGCATCAGAGTTCCGCACCAGGTTCTGTCCAATGCGGTTCACATACTCTGTGACCACGGGATCGTCGATCAGCTTTGCTCCCTGCTCCACCTGCTGCGCATATTGCTTGCCGATGCGAACTTCTTTTTCGACCGAGTACCAGTTGCCGATGCCGCGTCCGCCAATGTTGCGGTTGCCGATAGCGTCAATATCGTCCTCGCCGCCACTGCCGTGGCGCTCTTTCTTGTCCTTCTTGTCTTTCTTGTTTTTCTTATTTTGATCTTTGCCCTGGTCCTCATCCGGCTGGCTCTGGCTGCTCTGGTCTGCGGTGGCCCTATCGGCGGGAGCGCCCTGCGCAGCGGGCTGAGCCGGCTGAGTCTGTGTGGTCGCGCTTGGCGGCCGCGTTGGGCTGGTCTGAGTTTGGACCGTCGTATTGGGCGACTGCGCCGCGCCGGGCTGTGTTTGAGCCGTCGTGCTGGGCGACTGTGTGGCGGGCTGCTTCTGGTCCTTACTGTTATCTGAGGCGCTTTGCGCATGGGCCGCGGGAAGAGACAACAGTGCAGCCAGCAGGGCAGCTGCGACCCAATTTCCTCGGATTTTCATAATTAACTCCAATACCTATGAGAACGGTTAGAACCGGGCGCTGCCACAAATCATATGTTCAATATCCCAGCAGCTAGACGCTCTTTAGACGCTTTCTTGCATGCTTTGGACACTATTATTTTACCCTGAATGACGCCTTAATACCGCCTCCACCCGCGGGCTGGGAAGCCGTAAGATCATGATTTCACGGGCGTTCCACTCTCCATTTTTATTTTGTTCGGCGGTGATCCGCACCTGCGATGGTTCCCGCAGGCATTCCGCCGCAGCCCGGGTACGCTGAATGGCCGGCACCGAATCGGCATAGTAGACCCGCGCGCCTTTAATCCGCACCCGCCGCATGTTCCCATTTTTACTCTGCACGTAGATATAAGTTCCTGCCTCGCGGGAGGTCCCCTGCACCACACGCCCTTCAAAGATCCCGATGGGACCTTCCGCCAATCCCAGATGGGAAATCAGGACCAGGACCATGGACGCGATCCCCAGCCGAGCTTGATGCCGTTTCGTCATCTTTTTTCAGCAACCCGTCCTTATCGGTAACTCACTTTCGGTGAGATGCGGCAATCATTCAGGATGAAGTCTGCTTATGCGCTTGTTTCCAGATCATATTCTTGCCGAGGCAACCTTGGAATGAGAGTTTCAGCCAGGCAGATCAATAAATCTTAGAACTTTCGAAGTATTGCGGGGTTCTAACTAACAAATAAGGCATGCAAATGCCTCAGGGATGCCGGGCCGAGGTGCAACCTGAAACCAACCAGGGAGAACTGTGTATGAAATACATGCGAACAATCGTTTTGAGTACTGCGTTGATTGCAGGAAGCTCTATCGCCGGTATGGCCCAAAGCTGGCCCTACCATTCCTATCAGGACCAGGACCGTGACCGCGATCAGGACCGTGACCGCGATCAGGACCGCGACCGCGATCAGGACCAGAACCGCGATCGGGGATGGAACCGGAACCAGGACCGCGACCGCGATGGGGATCGGGACCGTAACAATGGACAAAGCCGGTCAGCGTACCAGCAAGGCTTCCGTCAGGAACAATGGGACGCTCAGCACAACCGCCGGGGAGAGCGCAATAATCGCAATAATGGCTATGAGAATGAAGCCGATCGTCGGGCTTTCGAAGATGGATACCGGCAAGGATACGAGCAGGCGCGCAGCGGCAACTCGAATGTCTATGAAGGCAACGGCGGATATGGACGTTGGGGCCGGGGTGGGTATGGAAATGGCGGATACGGCAACCGCGGATACGGCGGGATGAATCAGGCGCAGAACATCGGTTACCAGGACGGGTTAAACGATGGCTCCAATGACCGCCGCACCGGCCACAGCTTCCGTCCTACTCACGACGATAATTACAAAAATGCGGACCGGGGTTACAGCTCATCCTTCGGCGACAAAAACCAGTACAAACAGATTTATCGCCAAGGCTACGAAGCTGGTTATCAGCAGGGCTACAACGGCCGATAACTCTCTCCAGCGGGGGTCATGGATGGCCATGCTCCCGTCTTTTTTGCATCCGTCCTTCAGCGAACCCGCAAAACAATATCCACTCGGCAGGCCCGTGGCTTGCCTTCAACGCTTGTGCGCTGATTGAGCCTTGCCAGCCAGGGTATCGCCGAGAACCGCCGCTGAACTCACTGCGACGCTACGTTTGCGGCGTGGCGATGCCCGCCTGGATTGGACGGCAACGATGCGAAAATTGAGCCCTTTCGGATCGATCAGATACTCGGTGCGAAACCTCTCCGCCAGTGCCTTGGTCTTAAACGCCTGGGAAAGATAATGCGCCCCGAGATGCTCAGGGATAGCCTCAATCTTATACATCCACATTTCTCCTTGCTTAGAGTTGTGGGAATGTTGGTCGAAACGCGGGAGAAAGACAAATGAAAAGTGCGGGTCGTATTCCGCTGGTAAACAGCGGGCCTGCGCGGACGGCGGGAACAAATTGCGCCATCCTAGCGCACAATCGCTCTTACTTTTTCTTACTCTCCGCACTCGATGCGCTGCGAAGGTCGCGCAGCTTCAGCCGCAACTCCGCTTTCCTTTTCTGTTGCCGGTTGTGCCGCGCTTTGTCGCCATTGATCTTTGACATTGGATGTCCTCTTCCATCAGCATAGCAGTTTCCTGCCAGGCGGGCCGGCGGGCGTTCCTGGCTGAATTGCCGCCTGGAAATGAGAGGAGAACAATGCGGGCTTTCCGTGTAAAATAAGCATGGGCCCCGTTGTAAACATATGGATCTAGCCTCCTGCGGATTTACTCGCGCGAACCAGCCAATCGCCGGTTCATCAATCATGCCCAGCTTAGCTTGAAAGCTTCGTCCGGACACACGCACATACCTAAAAAGGGAAAAGAGAGATTATGAAAAGCATTTACGTTGGCAACCTGGATTACAACACCAGCGAGCAGGAGCTGCGCCAAATCTTCGAGGCTTATGGGCAAGTTGAAAATGTGAACATGATCCGCGACCAGTACAGCGGACAGCCCCGCGGCTTCGCGTTTGTGGAGATGTCGAGCGATGAGGACGCGGAGAAGGCGATCGCCGGGACCAATGGCATGCAGGTCGGAGCGCGCAATCTTACCGTGAATGAGGCGCGTCCCAAGGGGAACCGCGCGGGCGGTGGTGGCGGTGGCGGTGGACGCGGCTTCGGTGGTGGCGGCGGCGGTGGACGCTCCGGCGGTGGCGGCGGTTTTGGTGGTGGACGCGGCGGACGCTCCGGTGGCGGTGGGGGCGGCGGACGTGGACGCTCCGGCGGTGGTGGCGGACGCTCCGGCGGGGGCGGCGGTTATCGCTAACTCAACAATTTCAGTTTGAAAGATGGCCCTGAGGACACGCCCTAAGTCTTCAGGGCCTTTCCTATTCGCGGAAACAGAACCAGGTTGTTCGACGCGCTATAATCCCAAGTAATGGATGAGCAAGAAGATGGCCGCGAGCTGGATCCGCACCTGTTCAAGGACAACGTCCTGCTCTCCTATCGTTGTAAGAAATGCGGCGCGATTTTTCCATCGCAGGACCGCTCCAAGTCGTACACCGATGCCGCTCCGCCTGAGGTCCTCAAGCAATTTCACGAGCATGTCTGCAAGGAATAGTTGGCAGGGTTGAAGCCCGATTCTTGTTATGGCCTGTACGGCACGGATGACAGCGGCGCATCAGGCCCTCCCGCGATAGTTATAACTTTAATGTTTATAAATTCTGCATTTTATGAGCACGCGAGCAGTTACCTCCTGGGCACGTCTGCAAATAAATTCGAAGGCGCGGCAGCCTATTTGGGAATTCCTGCTTCTCTTCTTAGATGACGAATTTCGTGAACCTGAATCGCCATGCGCCGGAAGAGGCAAATCTTCGCATCCAGAAGCTTTGTCACCGGCTGAACGATATTGGCAATCACCTGCATTGCGCGACTGAACAGGAGCTGAAGAGTTACGAAGCGGAGATTCGCGCCATCAAGTCCGCCCTGCCGCACTACCGAAACCTCGCCAACATGGCCAAGCACTGAGCCAACTCGGGATGAGTCTCGAATCCGCCGAGAGCAGTGCCTATCCTTCCTGAGCGTTATACCGGCTACAGACCTCGTATAATAGAGAATTCCGCACCCGTTCACAGACCGCATGGGAGAGCTGCGGAAGGCCTTTATTGATGTCTACCGAAAACATTGTGGTCCGGGGCGCTCGGGTCCACAACTTAAAAAATATAGATCTTGAGGTCCCTCATAATACCCTCACCGTGGTGACAGGGGTCTCGGGCTCCGGCAAATCGTCACTTGCCTTCGACACGCTGTATGCCGAAGGACAGCGCCGCTATGTCGAATCGCTTTCCGCTTACGCCCGGCAGTTTCTGGAGCGCATCGAGAAGCCGGACGTGGATTTCATCGACGGCATCGCGCCCGCCATCGCCATCCGGCAGAAAAACACCACGCGCAATCCCCGTTCGACCGTGGCCACGGCCACCGAAATCTATGACTATCTCCGCCTGCTGTTCGCGCGCATCGGACAGACCTATTGCGTGCGCTGCGGCGGCGAAGTAAAAAAGGACACTGTCGATGAGGTAGTCGAGCGCATCATGGGACTGGGAGAGGGCGCGCGGCTGAACGTGCTCTTCCCCGTTCTGCCATCGGCGGCCGCGCCGCGGGAGAACTTGACCGGCAAGGGCAGGAAGAAGAAAGCCGGCAGCGCGCCGCGAGCGGAGTCCGCCGAGTCGAATTTGCTCAAGGAGCGTCTCTTCGAGTTGCGCAAGCGGGGCTTCAATCGTCTTTATCAGAATGGCGAAATCTTTGAGTTCTCGACGCCGGAGTCGCTGCTCGACATCAATTTTGCCGAACCGCTTTATGCGCTGGTGGACCGCATTGTGGTCTCGCCCGAGGCGCGTTCCCGGATGGTAGACGCCACCGAGAGCGCTTATCGGGAAGCGGGTGAGGCGATCTTTGAGACGGTGCCGCGCGATGAATCGCCCCGGCAGCAGCTTCGTTTCTCGCATCGCTTCGAATGCAAGAGCTGCCGCATACGGTATGAGGAGCCGGAGCCTCGCCTGTTCTCCTTCAACAATCCATTCGGCGCGTGCCAGCGCTGCCAGGGCTTCGGCAACACCATCGATTTCGATCTCAATCTGGTCATTCCCGACAAGCGCAAAACGCTTGCGGAAGGTGCCATCGATCCCTGGAGCAAGCCGAAATACCGCGCTTTTCAAACCGACCTGAAGCGCTTCGCAAAATCCAAGGCCATTCCCCTGGACGTGCCATGGTGCGACCTGGAGGAGGACCAGCGCCTCCTCGTGATTCAGGGCGAGGGTAAGTTTCCCGGCATTAATGGCTTCTTTGCCATGCTGGAGCGTAAAAAATATAAGCTGCATGTTCGGGTCTTTTTAAGCCGGTATCGCGGATACGCGCTTTGTCCGGAGTGCCAGGGACAGCGCCTTCGCGCCGAGGCGCGCAACGTAAAGATCACGGGCAAAAACATCTGCGAAGTTACCGCCATGACGGTGGAGCAGGCGGCGGAATTCTTCGCGTCTCTTAAGCTGAGCGATTTCCATAACGATATCGCGGGAAAGATCCTGGAAGAGGTGCGGAACCGCCTGCAATACCTGCGCAATGTGGGCCTGGAATACCTGACCCTCGACCGTCTTTCTTCCACTCTCTCCGGCGGAGAGGCACAGCGCATTCAACTTGCCACCTCCCTCGGCTCCCGCCTGGTGGGCGCGATGTACGTGCTGGACGAACCTTCGATCGGGCTGCATAGCCGCGATACCGAGCGCCTGATCCACATCCTGCAGGAGCTGCGTGACCTGGGGAACACCATTCTGGTGGTGGAACACGATGGAGAGGTCATGGCGGCGGCGGACCGCATCATTGATCTCGGTCCGGGCGCCGGGGAGCATGGCGGGAAGGTGGTCGCCGCAGGAACATACGAGCAGATCCTGAAATCGCAGCAGTCGCTTACCGGCCGCTACCTCAGCGATCATCTGGAGATTGGGGTGCCGCCGGCCCGCCGCAAGCCCGGAGCGCTGCACATCAGGCTCTCCGGCGCGCGCGCGCATAATTTGAAAGATGTGGATTTAAGCATTCCGCTGGGAATGCTGGTGGTGGTGACGGGCGTCTCCGGCTCCGGCAAATTGACGCTGGTGCATGATGTGCTCTACAAGGCGCTGGTGGCGAGCAAAAATTCCGACAGCAATGGCACTGCCGGACTCTACAGCAAGCTGGAGGGGGCGCAGCTCATCAGCGATGTTGTGATGATTGACCAGTCGCCGATTGGGCGAACGCCGCGCTCCAATCCGGTCACTTACATCAAGGCATTCGACGCCATCCGAGAGCTCTATGCTTCCACCCCCGAGGCGCAGAAGCGCGGATACAGCGCGGGCCATTTCTCCTTCAACGTTCCCGGCGGACGCTGCGAGGAGTGCCAGGGCGATGGCACGGTCACGGTCGAGATGCAGTTTCTCGCCGATGTCGAGCTGGTCTGCGAAGAGTGCAAAGGCACCCGCTACAAGCCTGGGGTCCTGGAAGTGCGGTATAAGGGAAAAAACATCTTCGAGGCCTTGAACCTGACGGTAAAGGAGGCCCTGCAATTCTTCGCGGGCGTGCCTAAAATCACAGATAAGCTGCGCGTGCTGGAAGAGGTTGGACTCGGATACCTGCGGCTGGGACAATCGGCCACCACGCTCAGCGGGGGCGAGGCCCAGCGCATGAAGCTTGCCGCCCATCTGACGCCCAAAGTGCGGGAAGCGGCGCAGCGCGAAAAGGGCCGCGGAGAGACGGGCCCTCAGGAGGGCAGGCGCAAGGCGGCCAACCGCACTTTATATATCTTCGACGAGCCCACGACTGGACTTCACTTCGACGATGTGAGTAAGTTATTAGCGGCTTTTCGCCGCCTGATTGATGCTGGAGGATCCCTGCTGGTGATCGAACATAACCTGGATGTAATCAAGACCGCCGACTGGGTGATTGATCTCGGTCCCGAGGGGGGCGATGCCGGAGGAAAGATTATCGCCGCCGGTCCTCCGGAGGCCATCGCGCGGAACCGAAATTCGCATACCGGGAAGTGGCTGGCCCGCATCCTATCTAAAAACGGGAACTCTCAATCCACTTCCTGAGATGAAGATCCATTGCGCCATCGCCGCCCTGCCTCTCCTGATGGCGCTTTCGCCTGCCCGCGCGCAGACGCATACGACCATCCGCCATCGCCAAGTGGAGACCACGCAAAATTCGCGGAGCCGGGAATTATTGGAGCAGGCCGAGGCGGAGATCGGCGGCAACAACTATGCCAAAGCAGAGGCGCTCCTGCAGCAGGCCCTGGCACTGGATGCGAAGGATTTTCAGGCATGGTATGACCTTGGCTTCGTGCAGAACGCGCTGGGAAAAACCGCGGAGGCCATTTCAGACTATGAAAAGTCGGTGGAGCTAAATCCGAAGGTCTTCGAGAGCAACCTGAACCTCGGCGTCCTGCTGGCGAAAGCGGGGCAAAATGCCCAAGCGCTGAGATACCTCCGCGCGGCCACCCAGTTGCGACCTTCTACTCAACCCGAGGCTGGAGTAGCGCGGGCCTGGCTGGCGCTGGGAAATACGCTTCAAAAGGACGACTCCGCTGGCGCACTGGAGGCTTATCATCACGCGGCGCAGCTTCAGCCCCGCGATCCTTCTCCTCATCTGCTCGCGGCCCAATTATTGGAGAGTCAGGAGCGCCTGCAGGAGGCGCAATCGGAATATAAGCAGGCGGTATCGCTGGCCCATGGAGAGGAAGAACGCGCGGCCTTAGTCGGAATGGTCAATACCGCCATTGCCTCACATTCTCTTAACCAAGTGGAAGCGTCTTTGCGAGATACCTTAAGGCAAAATCCGGGGGACGCAACCGCCCATCTGCTGCTGGGCCGCGTTCTGGCTACGGAAAATAAAAATACGGAAGCCCTGGCTGAACTGGAGAGCGCGGGCAATTCCGGGGGGAATGCTCCGGAGATACAGCGGGAAAAGGCGCAGTTGCTGGGGGAGCTGCAACGATATGACGATGCCGCGGCCATCTACAGGCAACTGGTGGAGCAAAACCCCAACGATGCCAGCGTACGGCATCAATATGGCCTGATGCTGATGAAGCAGCATCGCTTTGCGGCCGCCCAGCCCGAGCTTATGGCCGCGCTGAAACTCGATCCCGGCCTGACGGCTGCGTATGGCGATCTTGCGGTGACCGCTTCGGAAAATCAGCAATATCCTCTGGCCATACAGGTACTTGACGCCCGCGCCAAACTGCTGCCGGAGACGCCCGCCACCCACTTTCTGCGGGCCACAGCGTATGATCATCTGAGACAATATCCGCTGGCCACCGCGGAATACCGGCAGTTTCTTGCGGTGGCGGACGGAAAACATCCTGACCAGGAATGGCAGGCGCGCCACCGTCTGATTGCGATTGAGAAGCTTAAATGAAGATGATATTCGTCAGGCCAACTCTTTTGCTGAGCGTGGTACTGCTCCCTTCCTTCGCCTTTCCTTATCAGGCGGCCAACCCATCTCCCGCCAGGTCCGCGGCGCTCGCGGAGCTGGAAAAAGCCAAGGCCAAAGCGGAGCATGCCTCGGAAAATGACCGGTGTTACGACAACGTGGAAGTCGTTCGCCGCCTGGTTGAGGTGGCCAAGGAACAATTCGACGCGGAAGAGATCGGCCCGGCGGGGGAGACGCTCAAGGAGATAGTGGCCTATGCCGATCGGGCCAAAGAGGCCTCGCTACACAGCGGCCATAAATTGAAGCAGGCCGAGATTGTCTTCCGCAAGGCGCAGCGCCGGCTGGACGATGTGCGCCACTATCTTCCCTATGAAGACCAGGGCCCGGTGGAGACTGCGTTAAAGCAGATGGATGCCGACCATCTGGAGATCCTGAATCAAGTGCTTCGCCATTGAGGTAAAGATGAAGAAGCTTTTCTCTTTCGTGCTGGCCTGTATATTTCTTGCGACCTCCGCCTTTGCCCAACGCAAGCGGGACCCGCTGACGGACGCGGAAATCGATCAACTGCGCGATGCGGCGCAGGAGCCCGACAAGCGCATTGACCTGATGGTGAAATTCGCGAAATCGCGAATGTTGGCCATCGAGCAGCTTCGCGCCGATCCAAAGCAGGCCGCCGACCGGGGACAGCATATGCATGACCTGCTGGAGGACTTCATGAACGTGATCGATGAGATCGACGACAACGTGGACGACTACTCCGGCAAGCAGCAGGACTTTCGCAAATCGCTGAGGAGGCTGGTCGAAGCCGATACCGAATTTCAATTGAAACTGCGCGCCTTAAAAGAAGCCTCCAGCAGCGACCCCAAAGCGGCGGAAGAGGCCAGGGCCTACGATTTTGTCCTGGACAACACCATTGATGCCGTAAAACAGAGCGCCGAGAATACCCGCAAAACCCTGGATGAGGAGAACGAAGAATTCCAGAAAAAGAAGAAGTGAAAATATGGAATTCTCCGGCGCCGGGCGGTCCACTCTCCGCGCTGGCCGCTTGTTTCTTGCTCAATTCAAATCGTGCTAACCTCGTTTCAGGTGAATCCCGCATTAATCGAACTCTTTGAGAAGACCTACCGGGAGCTGCGCCCACGGGCCCCGATGCCTGCCTTCGAAGTACGGTTCTTCCGCTTCGCCAACATCAACAATACGATCCGGTTGCGCGGCACAAAAGTGCTGGTGCGGCTCTCGGACCTGCTCGAAGCGGCCCCGGCCCCGGTGCTGCACGCCATCGCCCATATTCTGCTGGCCAAGCTCTATCGCAAGAAGATTGAGCCGCAGCACGCGGCGCGTTATCGCAAATATGTCGCCAGCCACGCCGTCTCGCAGAAGGCGCACCTCATCCGCCAGATGCGGGGGCGCAAGAAGATCAACTCCTCAAAGGGACATTTTTACGATCTGGATGAGATCTTCGAGGACCTGAACCGCCGTTTCTTTCATGGCCTTCTGGGGCGTCCCCTGCTCACATGGAGCGATCATGCCTCGCGCCAGAGCCTGGGACATTACGATCCGGCGCACAATACCATCGTGGTAAGCCGCATCTTCGACCAACCCCGGATGCCCAAATACGCGGTGGAATATCTGGTCTACCACGAGATGCTGCACCTGAAATATCCGGTCAAGCTGCGAGGGACGCGGCGCTGCGTGCATCCGCCGGAATTTCAGGCCGAGGAAAAACTTTTTCCGCAGTTCGAGAATGTAAAGGAATTGCTGAAGCGGCTGTAAATTATGCGGCCCTGGAAGTTTCCACGGCAGCGACCGCGCGCGCCAACTGCTCGGCGGAGGCCTCAATGCGATAAAGCGGCGCGACCGAGGTGGCAATACGCATCTTGTAGGCCTGCTCCCCGGTAAGAAAATCAAAATCGATCGATTCACTCAACGAGCGGCGCGTTACCTCGAACAATAATTCCATCCCCGGAGAATACCGCGACCATTCATAGTCGTAGTAGGTGGTATAGAACCTGCGGTAATTGCCGTCGCGAAAGGTGATGAGCGCGGCCACGATCTGCTCGTCCTTCTCGAAGACGAAGATTTCGCATCGCTCCGCCTCGATTTGGGCGACCCGCTCCATGAAATCAATGCGCACGGGATCGAGGAACAGATTGTCGGCGCCGTTCTGCCGGGCCTTTTTTTCGTAGATGGCGCGAATAAGTCCTCGATCGGTCCCGTTGTATACCTTCAATGAGATGCCCAGCCGGAAGAGCTTTCGCAGACGGC
>CAYTQA010000033.1:0-14741 GCA_964439495.1 uncultured Terriglobales bacterium
GCAGCATCGGCCACCAGCACGTGCTTCCTCCCGAGTTGCGCACCGTGGAAAAGGCGGGCGCGGTAGCGCAAAAGCTGTTGCATCGGGCCGCGGCCCGGCTGCGCCGGATGAAGATGTGGGCGGGCGGCCTCTCGGTTTACGTAAGCTTCTCCCGGGGAAGAGAAAAAAGTATCTGGGAGAGCCACACCCGTATTGTGGAGTGTCAGGACACGATGACCCTGCTGGAGACATTCGCCAAGCTGTGGAAGAACTGTCCGCAGGGAAAGCCGACTTTCATCGGCGTGGGTCTATACGATCTGGTCCCGGACTGCCTGCATACCATTTCCATCTTTCAAGAAGATGAAAAGCGCCTCCGTCTGGCCGAAGCCATGGACCGCCTCAATGGCAAGTATGGGGCCAATAGCGTCTATGCGGGCGGAATCCATCAGGTGCGCGATGCCGCGCCGGTCTGCGTGGCCTTTTCCAGTATTCCTGAATTTGAAACCTGAGAGCGGGATGGCAATCTTGAATCCGTCCTCCAGCCCAGCAAAAAAGCGACGCTCTTCGGAGCGCCGCTCGTTGGAAGACCCAGTGTTTAATAAGCCATTCGATCTTTTACTTCTTGGTGGTGAACTGGGCGACGCTGCTCTTGGCATCTCCGGTAGTATTGTCGCCCTGTGCGGAATCAACCATGAAGTAATAGGTGGTCCCGGGTTGCAGGTTCTGAATGCGGACACGATGTGTCGTCGGCTTCATGGTCTCATTGTCCACATAGGCCGATTGGGCCATTTGGCCCAGGTTTTTTGAATCGGTGCCGTATTTCACAACCGAGCTGGCGCCGTCGTTGGTAGTCCATGCGACCACCGCCCATGTATTTCCGGTCTCCTCAACCACGGGTCCGTTCACGATTTGAAGCGTTTTTGGGGCGCCGGACTGTCCGCCTTCCGAATCCGATTTTCCGGCTGCCTGCTTGGTGGTGAATTGGGCAACGCTGCTCTTGGCCTCTGTGCCGGTGCCTTCCCCCTCCCCTGAATCGACTGTAAAGTAGTAGGTCGTGCCGGGTTGCAGGTTTTTGATGTGGACGCGGTGCGTCAGAAATTTAGCGCCTTGCTTATCTGTAGAGGGTTTATTGGCATAGGGGGCCTGGGCAGTCTGGCTCAAGTTGTTACGGTCGGTGCCGTAGTGCACAACCGTGCTGCCTCCAGTGTTGGTGCTCCATGCGATCAAAGCCTGGTTTGGGGTGACGTACTCGACCACGGGTCCGTTGATGATCTGTACCTTTGATGGCTGACTAGGGGTTTGCGCGAGGCCGGTACCGCCCATCGCCAGCGCGAGAATTAGCAGTAGATAAAGTTTTTTCATAGTGATCTCCTGATCCAGGATCTTTGAGTAGATGTGGGGTGGCGACCCTTAATAGTTTCTCCGGTTAAAAGGTACGATGCCGAGCGTCTACATAGGGTATCCAGAGTGAATACGAAATCGAGAGCAGCACAAGAGGGCCATCTGCTATCAAAGCGCAGCTCACCTCAATTTGGGACCGGCAGGAGAATTATTGGCAAAGCGCCAGTCTCTTGTAAAATCAGCAACGTGCCTAATGAAAGCTTAAATTCCATTCGGTTTGACTGGACACGCCAGCAAATCGCCGAGATTTATAACCAGCCGATCACCGAGCTGCTGTTTCGCGCCCAGGAGATTCATCGCCGCTTCCATGCCGGCAATGAGGTGCAACTGTGCCGGCTGCTTTCCATCAAAACCGGGGGATGTCCGGAGGACTGCTCTTACTGCCCGCAGAGCGCGCACTATGAAACTGGAGTGGAGCGGCATCCGCTGATGCAGACAGCGGAGATCCTGGCCGCCGCGAAGCGCGCGAAAGAAGATGGCGCGACCCGGTTCTGCATGGGAGCGGCATGGCGCCAGGCCCCGAACGGGAAAGAGTTCGAGTCGGTCCTGCAATCGGTGCGCGCGGTCGCGGAGCTGGGGATGGAGGTCTGCTGCACCCTGGGCATGCTGACGGAGGCGCAGGCGGTGCAGCTTCGGCAGGCGGGGGTCACCGCTTACAACCACAACCTGGATACCTCGCCCGAGTTTTACGGCAACATCATCAGCACCCGAACTTATGAAGAGCGCCTGAAGACCATCGCCGCGGTGCGCAAGGCGGGAATCACGGTTTGCTGCGGCGGCATTCTGGGCATGGGAGAATCGCAGGAAGACCGCATCGGGCTGCTGCATCAACTGGCGACGCTCCAGCCGCATCCGGAGAGCGTTCCGATCAATATGCTGGTGCGGGCGAAGGGAACTCCGCTTGGAGAGCATGAGGAGCTGGACCCGTTGATCATGGTGCGCACCATCGCAACCGCGCGCATCCTCATGCCGCGCGCCATGGTGCGGCTGGCGGCCGGCCGCACGCAGATGTCCCGCGAAGCGGTCGCGCTCTGCTTCATGGGCGGCGCAAACTCGATTTTTTATGGAGAAAGGCTGCTCACCACGCCGAATCCCGCGCCGGATGCCGACGCCGAATTTCTGCGCGACCTGGGACTGAAACCCTTGAGGCAGGAGTGCAATGTCGGCTGAGGAGAAGCCCGGCCTCACCGCACGGCTGGATCGGCAACTCGAAAGATTGCGGGAGAAGGCGCAGTTGCGCGAGCTGACCGAAGTCCAGGGAGTGAATCTCTATTCCAACGATTACCTGGGACTGGCCGGCGATCCGCGCCTGCGTGCATGCCTGAGCGACGCGGTGACCCATGCGGCGCGAGTAGGCTCGACCGGATCGCGGCTGTTGAGCGGGCATTTGGATATATGGACCGATCTGGAGGAAGAGTTTGCGGCGTTTGCCGGTACGGAGAACGCGCTTTACTTCAGCTCCGGATATGCGGCCAACACAGGGTTGCTCAGCTCCATCCTGAGCAAGGACGACATTGCCTTCTCCGATAGTTTGAACCATGCCAGCCTGATCGATGGGCTGCGCCTCTCCGGGGCGCGGCGAGCGATCTATTCCCACTGCGACCTCAACCACCTGGAAAGCCTGTTGCAGGAGAACACTGCTTCCGGTCAGCGCATAATTGTGACCGAGAGCATTTTCAGCATGGAGGGCGATCATGCTCCGCTCCGGGAGATCGTGGAATTAGCGCGGAGATATGGGGCGGAGGTGATCGTGGATGAGGCCCATGCCACCGGGACCTATGGAGATCGCGGCCAGGGAATGGTCGCGGGGCTTGGCCTTGGCGGCGAAGTATTTACCACGGTCCATACCTGCGGCAAGGCGCTGGCGAGCATGGGAGCATTCGTTTGCGGCAGTGAGGTCCTGAAGCGTTATTTGATTAACCACGCGCGCAGCTTCATCTTCAGCACGGCGATGCCGCCTTACTTCGCGCAACAGATCCGGGCGGCGCTGCGACTGGCAGCCGGGATGAAGGAAGAGCGCCGGCACCTGGAGGTGGTGAGCGGGCAACTGCGCTCCAGATTGCGCGCATTGCAACTGGAGACCTGCGGCAGCGCATCGCAGATCATCCCGCTCCTGATCGGCGGCAACGATGCCGCGCTGAAGCTCGCGCATCATCTTCAGCTCCATGGTTTTGCGGTGCGGGCCATCCGGCCTCCCACCGTTCCGGAAGGCACTGCGCGGCTGCGTTTCTCCATGACAGCAAAAATCTCCACGGCACAGGTGGGCCATCTGGCCGATGCCGTCGCCGAGTATATGACGTTCCAGGGCGCGGAACAGGGGGTCCCGATTGGCGCATAAAGGTTTCTTTGTAACCGGCACCGATACCAATGTGGGGAAGACAGTCGTCTCGGCCCTGCTTTGCGCGGCGCTCGATGCCTGTTACTGGAAGCCAATCCAGACCGGCGCCCTGGTTGGGACCGACCGCGCGCAGGTGATCGCCTGGTCCGGCATCGGACCCGATCAGGCATTGCCCGAAGCTTATATCTTCGAAGACCCAGTTTCTCCGCACCTGGCCGCACGGACTGAAAAGCGCGAGATCTCGTTATCGAAGATTGCTTTTCCCCCGCTTCCCGCCGGGAAGAGATTGATTGCGGAAGGCGCGGGCGGCGTGCTTGTCCCCATCAATGATCGTGAGTTCATGACGGACCTGATGCGGCATGTGGGGCTGCCCGTCCTGCTGGCCACGCGCACCGTGCTGGGGACCATCAATCACACGCTGCTCTCGCTTACGGTGCTGAAATCCGCGGGAATCAAGATAGCCGGGGTGGTGATGGTGGGCGACGAAAATAAAGACAACCGCGAGGCGGTCGAGCGCTACGGAGGCGTGCCGGTGATTGGCAGGGTGCCGATGCTGGCGGAGATCACTCCACCGGCGCTGAAGCATGTATTCCAAACCAGCTTCGATGTCCGCGCGCTGGACCATTTGATTTGAATATCTGGCATCCATTCACGCAGGCCCATCTCGATCCGCTTCCACAACGGATCGTGGGCGCTTCCGGCGTATATCTTTACACCGAAGATGGCCGCAGGATCATCGACGCGATTTCTTCCTGGTGGGTGAACCTGCATGGGCATTGCCATCCTAAAATCAGCGCCGCGATCGCCGAGCAGGCGGGCACCCTCGATCATGTGCTGCTTGCCGGCTTTTCCCATCCGAAGGTTGAGGCGGTGGCCGCCGGGCTGCGGAAATTCACGCCTGCAACCCTGAATCACATCTTCTTTTCCGACAACGGGTCCACCGCGGTGGAGGTTGCGCTCAAGATGGCAGTGCAATATTGGGCAAACCGCGGAGAGACAAAGAAAAAGGGCATCGTTGCGCTGGAGCATGCCTATCACGGGGACACGGCGGGGGCGATGTCGGTGAGCGCGGACTCCGGCTTCAATGCTCCCTTTGCGGCATTGCGCTTTCCCGTCTACCGCGCGCATTCCGCATATTGTTATCGCTGCCCGGTCGGCAAGCAGCGCTCGAGCTGCAACATTGAATGCGTTGAGTCATTGGCGGAGCTGCTGCGCGCGAGGTCGCATGAAATCGCGGCAGTGATCGTGGAGCCGCTCCTGCAGGGGGCCGGCGGGATGATTGTGCATCCAGTCGAGTTCCTCCAGCGCGTGCGCGAACTGTGCTCGCGCCATAACGTGCTGCTGATCGCGGATGAAGTGCTGACCGGATTTGGACGCTGCGGAAGCATGTTCGCCTGCGAGCTGGCCGGAGTGGCGCCCGACCTGATGTGCGTCTCCAAGGGAATAACCGGAGGCTTTCTGCCATTAGGCGCGACTCTTTGCGGCGATGCCATTCAGCAGGAATTTACTGGGCCGGGGAAGGCATTCTTCCATGGGCATTCCTATACCGGCAATCCGCTGGCTTGCGCGGCTGCTGTGGCCAATCTGGAAATCTTCGAGACCGAAGACGTCTTCGGACGTATCGCAGCCATTGCCGATCATCATCGCCGCCGGTTGCAGCGCCTGCGGAATTTCGATGGGGTAGGCGAGACGCGGCAGATCGGGACAGTGGCGGCCATCGAGTTAAAAGCCAGCGACGCAGGATACTTCTCGGAGATCAAACCGAAGTTGTACCGCTTTTTTCTGGAGCGCGACGTTTTGCTGCGGCCCCTGGGAAATGTGATCTACATATTGCCGCCGTACGTGATTACCTCCGAGGAGCTTGATAAGGTCTACAACGTGATTGAAGAGGCAATACTCGCGGTCGTTCCCGCCCCGTAATTCCACCTTCTCTCACAAAGACGACCCATATTGATCGACCCGGCATTTACCGAAGGGTAAATTCTTCGCCGTGAGTCACGAATTCCGGATAGGCGCCCGCGCCAAGCTCATGCAGATCCATTCCCTGCCGCTCACCCTCCTGGGTAACGCGATGTGGATAGAAGTAGTTTATGAGCAGGTTGAGAACATACGTGAGCGGCAGTACGAACCCCAGCAAGGTTGCGATGCCCACCACCTGGGCCAGCCATTGTCCCGAATTCGCCGTATGAGGCGTAGTGACGGATGCATTCCCAACTTGAGAGGGAATATGACCAAAAATGCCCAGCGCGAGTATGCTCCACAGTCCGCTCACGGCATGGACGGAGACCGAGCCGGCGGGATCGTCGATGCTCAAGCGGTCGAGAAATTCGACGGAAAAGGTGACCAGGGCGCCGGCGATGATTCCTATCATGATCGCCGCCGCCGGTTTGACAAAGGCGCAGGCAGCGCAACTGCCCACCAGTCCGCCGACCCATCCGTTGGCGCTGAGCGATGCGTCCGGTTTGCCGAAGCGTATGCGCGTGATGACCACCGTGGCCAGGCAGGAGGACGCGGCGGCCAATGACGTATTGATGGCAATCAGCACAACGCGCATGGGATCGGCGGCGGCAAAGAGAATGGCGCCGGCGGAGTTCAGAGCAGTCCATCCCATCCAGGCAAGGAAACAGCCGAATAAAACTACGACCGTGTTGTGGCCTGGGATGGCGGCAGGCATGCCGTCGAGCGCATACTTGCCGCGGCGCGGGCCCAGTATCCAGGTGAGCGAGAGAGCGGTGAACCCGCCTACAACCTGGATGGAGCTGGCTCCGCCTGCATCCATGAAACCATGGCCGATTCCGTAATTGGTCCCCAACTGGGCCAGCCATCCTCCTCCCCAAACCCAGTGAGCAAAGATGGGATAAGTGATGCCCGCCAGCAGGACGGTGGAAGCGCAGGCCGCGCCGAATCGCCAGCGATCGGAGCCGCTACCCAAGGGGATGAGCGCGGCCAGTCCCACGCTCAGGATTTGCAGCCACGCGGCCAGCGAAGCGGGCGTGCCATCGAGGTCCAGGCCGCGAAAGAAGAGCGGCTCGGCGGCGACCCAGCTCCAGCTCTTCCCGCCCAGAATAATGGAATGCGCGGAGCGGCCAGCCAGGCCCTGCAGGCTGAACCCCCACACAACATAGACGATGGCGGCAATCGAAATCACGCACAGCGAGGCCAGCATGCAGTGAGCTGCGCTGCGCGAGCGTCCGAGGCCCGCATTGATGAGGGAAAGTCCTGCGGCCGCGAGGGGAACGAGAAGGATGCAGAAGATGCAGAGCGCGACCGCCGTCCCGGAGAGAAGAGGTAGGGATGTCACCCGCGATCTCCGGGAATTAATAAATTTGAGCGAAAGAGGAGCACCAGTCCGAGGAGCTGCACGGCAATGCCGGCCAGCACAAAACCTGCCTTGGGCTGGGAAGGGGAGAGAAGCACGATTGCGGCGAGGACGATCCCCCATCCGGCCAGCAGCAGCAAAAGACTCGCGATTTTCATTGTGGGCTTCGAGACCAGCAGATCACATCCGCCGGCATGACTCAAGAGTGTAAAGCATCACGATTACTTTGCGAACCATGTTTCCGCGACATTGAGGAGGTTGACCGCGCGGTCCGCTGACTTGCAAACCCACCACTGTATGGCTCTTCAAGGGGCCTGTCTAATAAATTTTTTCTATTTCAGCTAGAGGAGAAACACGGGAGAGAAGAATAGAAATCAGCTATTCCAGCGATAAAAATTATCGTCTTCACTTCCGGAAAGATTCCTAGCATGATGCTGCCTCGTACTCTCACCGCGGCTTACAACGCCCACATTCGAAACCATGATCATGGAAGGAGAATTGAACTTGACGGACAACACCGCAATTGAAATGAAACCTACCGTAGGCCTGACCGGTCTGACGATGAATGCGATGGCGCTCATTGCGCCGGGCGCATTCCTTTGGCTCACCTTTTACATTCAGGCGACAACGGGCGTGACCGGCCCGGCAATGTGGATGGGAATTTTTGTCGCCCTGCTGCTATGTCTGGCCACAGCGGTCTGCTACGCGGAGATGGCGAAGCTGTATCCGGGGACCGGCAGCTCCTATTATTTCGCGGAACAGTCTTTCCTGAACCATGACAAAGCGTGGCGTTATGCGCGGCTCTCCAAATTCATCGTCGGTTGGGCCTCCCACCTTTATTACTGGATCTATCCCGGAGTGATGGTCGGCGTGATGGGGATCCTGTGCGGCTACCTGGTGGGGAACATCTGGCCAAACTTCATGAACGCATCCAATCCCGGACCCGTATTCATGATGCTGGTCGCCATCGTGTTCTCGTTCTTTGTGGCGTACATCGCTTATCGCGGCGTAAACGGATCGACGGCGGTCAATATTGCCATCAACATCATTCAGATTACGGCGCTGGTAGTCTTCTCCATCATAGCGCTCGGGTATCGCATGAATCACCCGCCCGGGAGCGTGGCATATCAGTTCGATTCCACCTCCGGCGCGGCTTACACTTATGAATTTGCCACGGAAAAGACAGTTGCCAATGGGCAAACCACCGAGACCGTTGTGCGCAACGCCAGCGGCATACCGCAACCCAAGCTGGATGCGGCGGGAAAGCCGGTACCCTATCACATCAGCTATCCCACGAAGGATGATAGCGGCAACTTCCTCTCTCATCCCAACGCGCTCTCGGTCATTAAAGCGCACAACTGGGGATGGGTCTTCATTCAGGCCACGGTGGCAATCCTGATCCTGGTGGGATTTGAGTCGGTCACCGCAATGGGCGGGGAGGCGAAGAATGCCCGGCGCGATGTGCCCATTGCCGTGATCGTCTCCTTGCTGGTGCAGGGAATGTTCTGTTACCTCTTTGAGTATTTTGCGGCGAATTATTTCCTCAACAGTGGATATACGATGCAAAGCGCCTCCGCATCGGCGGCGCCGATCGGCGACATGATGATCATGGTCGGCGACGCGCTATTCGGTCCGGGGCGGGGAAGAATATTCATGCTCGCGGAAGCCTTTACTGTGTTCCTCGCGCTGATCGGCACTACCCTCTCCTGCATGAACACAGGAGCGCGCGTTACTTACGCCATGGGCAAGGACCAGGAGGTGCCCGGACACTTTGGGCTGCTGCATTCCAAGAACCTTACACCGCACCGCGCGATCTGGACGCTGGCCGCGATTTCCGCGGTGGTCGGCTGCCTCGCCGTGGCGCTGGCGTTCGGCGATGCCGGCGCGCCCGCGGACTCCGCCATCCAGGCGTTGCCGCACGGCTTTCTCTCCAGCTTTGGATATACCACCCACGACAAAATGGCGGCGCTGCCCAATTCGCTGCTTACGATCACGCTGGCTTCGAACTTCGGCACTTTTCTGCTGTATGGGCTAAGTTGCGTGATCTGCATGGTTGCGTATCACCATCACCCTAAGTTCAAGGTGGTGCGCCATCTGCTCATCCCGGTATTTGGGCTGCTTGCCAATCTGGCCTGCATGGGCTTTTATTTAATAGGCCCCTTCATGGGTTATGGAACCAAAATGGAGCCCTTACTGGCTTTAGGCATCGCGCTGGTCTGGGCCATCTATGGCGGGATCTATTTCCTCCGGGTCAGCAAGAGCACGGGGCGGACCACATTGGTGCAAACACGGAATGGGGCCGCAAAATCCGTGGCGACCCGCTAAAAGGAGTAGCGGAGGACGGGGCCGCGCCCCGTCCTCTTTACTTAGATCATGAATTACTGGGGAAATTCTCGAAGGCAGCTCCCTGCAACAGAAGACGCGCATCGCGTACCATTAAATCCTATGCTGGATGTGGAGTTCGCGCAGCTCTCCCACCCGGGAGGCATGCGCGAGCACAACGAGGACTATCTTGGCTGCGTGCTCCCGGAGACCCCGGCCCAGGCCCGCACTCATGGATGGATGTTCGCGCTGGCCGATGGCGTGGGCGGACAGGAGCGCGGGGAAGTGGCTTCTCATGCCGCAGTGGAGCATCTGCTGGAAGGATTTCGCAGCGCCTCAGCCGGGGAGGCCCATACCGGGTTATTGCCGCGCCTGGTCCAGGGCGCGAATGCCCATGTTTATGAAACCGGAATGAGGAGCGGCCCGGGCGGAGTCTCCATGGCCACCACGCTGGTGGCCTGCGCCCTGCGCTTCAATCGGGCGGTGGTGGCGCACGTGGGCGATTCGCGTTGTTACCTGATCCGCGCCAGCAATTCCCTGCTGCTTACGCGCGACCACACGGTGGCCAATGAGCAGGTGCGGCTGGGGCTGCTCTCGGGGCGGGAAGCCTCCCAGGCTTCCACCCGCAACGTGCTGAGCCGTTGTCTGGGGACCGATTTGTTCGTGAACGTCGAAAGCAGCGAACACCAGATATTTACCGGAGACATCCTGGTGCTTTGCTCCGACGGGCTGCACAACAGCATTTCCGGAATCGAGATGGCCGGAATGCTTACGCCTGGCGCGGATTTGAATGCGGTGGCGGCCCGGCTGGTAATGCTTGCCAACCAGCGAGACGGCAGTGATAATATCAGCATCCAGCTAATCCGCATTCGAGGGGTCGAGCGTATCGGCATGTATCGCGGGCGTCCTTACAAGCTGCCGTGATACTGACGCGCCACCGCCCTGAACTGCTGACCGGCACTGGTCAATGATCCCACTTCATCCTGGCGAACAACTCGACCACTACCGCATTGACGGGGTAGTTGCCCGCAGCGGCATGGCATCCATCTTCCGGGGCACGGATTTGCGCACCGGCAAGCTGGTGGCCATTAAAGTGCCGCATCCGGAGATGGAAAGCGATGTGGTCTTCTTTGAACGGTTTCACCGCGAAGAGGACATAGGGAAGAAGCTCGACCATCCCGGCGTGATGAAGGTGTTGAACGGCGATGAGCACAGCAATGTCTACATGGTCATGGAATGGGTGGAGGGCCGCCCGTTGCGCAAGGTCCTTGCCGAGCAGGGCAAGCTTCCCGTGGAGCGGGCGGTGCGGATCGCGCTTAAGATTTGCGATGCCCTGCATTACATTCATAGCCATGGGGTCGTGCACCGTGATCTCAAGCCGGAAAACATCATGGTCGATGCCGACGACAACATCAAGCTGATTGACTTCGGCATTGCCGCCAATCAAGGCGCGCGCCGGCTTACCTTTGCCAATCTCTCCCAGACCATGGGAACGCCGGACTATATTTCTCCCGAGCAGGTAAAGGGAAAACGGGGCGATGCGCGGAGCGACGTCTATGCGCTTGGCGTGATGCTGTATGAAATGCTGACCGGAAAAACGCCCTTCCATGGGGCCAATCCGCTGGTCGTCATGAATGAGCGGCTGCTGAACCATCCCCAGCCGCCGCGTGAAATCAATCCCGAGATTTCCCCCCAACTGCAGGAGATCATCTATCGCGCGCTGGAGCGCGACCCAAAGAACCGTTACAACAGCGCTCGTGAATTGGCATGGGACCTGGAACATCAGGACCAGGTCGGCGTGGCGGAGCGCCAGGAAATAAAAGAATGGCGGCATCGCCGTAAGCCCTGGCTGCAACGGGTCTTGTTTTATTTAATGCTGGCGGCCATTCCCATCATTATCTTCAGCATCCTGATTTACGTCGCCAAGCACTAATCGCAAAGCCGGCATTCCCGCAAATTCTTCAGGACATCTGAACAAAGCAGAACGCCCGCGTGGACCACGCGGGCGTTCTTGAATCAAAGTTTCGTACGGGTTAATTCGGCTCGCGAGTGTCGAAGGTGAATACCAGGCCAGCGGTTGCCGTGGTCTGCGCAGTCACCGGCGTAGCGGCCCCCTTGGTGAATATCGGATTGTTCGAGAAATCGCGCCGGAGCTCCAGGTTGGTGAGGAAATGGCCGGCAATGGTGCGCTGCAAGGTGCCGGTAAACTCATGAATATGGCCAGCGGTTCCGGTCGTAAAGCCATCGTGGTCGTCATAGTACTCATACCTTGCGGCCACGTTGTATTTGCTGTTGAGGGTATAGCGGATATATCCGGCAATCCCCGACCAATAGACCGGATTGATGATGCCCTTCACACGGTCTCCGCGGGCATAATCATAGTTGGCCATGAGAGAGAGCTTCCCGTTGGGGGTATACGTGGCCACGGTGTCCCAGAGCTGCCGCCAATTGGAATTGTTGTTGGCCTGCTCCGGACCCGCCATGAAGTTTTCCGTGAATCCCCACTTTTTGTTGGGGTTCCAGCCAAAGCTCAGCCCGTAGGTCTTTCCGGTATTGTTGTCCACCACATTATTCCAGCCGTTCACCAGATATCCGGTCAATGAATATTTATCGTTGAATGCATACTTTGTGCGCAGGCCAAAGTGGTAGTAGGGAATGGCATAGGAAAAGAGCAGGCCGCGGGAATAATTCCAATTGTCCTTGGTCTCGATTACCTCGGCGCCATTAGGAGTGACGAATTTTCCGAAGTCGAACTGCAAGCCCTTGCCCATGGGGGCAAGATAGGAGAAATAGGCTTCCTTCAAATACTGGTCGAAGCCCAGCCCACCGGGATCGGAGCCATTGACGGCATTCATCGCCTGGCCATAGCCCAGTGCGACGTGATATCCGGTCCTGCTGGCCTGCGCGTCGGGGGCCTTATCGAGCACCAGCTCAACCATATTCAATGCAAACTGGTTGGAATCGATATCGAAGCTGCGAAGGGTGTTGGCCCGCGATGCTGGCTGGTTGAAATTGTAGTCATAATACATGTCTACGAAGCCGCTCAGCGATGTCGGGCCTAAAAGCGACGCCAGGGTGACCTTGGAGCTTTGCGAAGCGTCGGGCGCAGGGGACGCAACGGCTGCCTGCGCCGGAGCAGGCGGCGCGGCCGCGGCAGCAGCGGGAGTCGCCGCGCTCTTTTTCAGCTCGTCCAATTGGCTGCGCAAATCAGAAATTTGTTTTTCCAGATTTTCTATCTTCACGCTCATATCGGCGGAGGTGGATTGGGTCGTATCGGTTTGCGCTTGAACTCCGCGGACCGTCGCAATAACAAACGCAAGACTCATGACTGACACAACGATGCGTATCTTTGAGCTATTCATGGCGGTGCTATTTCTCCTCATGGATTAACCACCGTTCGAGGTTGGAGTGTGGTGGCGAAGAAGGAACATTATTTCGTCCGCTCTTCCCAGTCCAATTGATAATTTCTCTACTTTGCATCTAAAGATGCTATGCGCCGATGAGGAATCGGCGGTATGTGCTTTCCAAACCGGCAGTTACGCTGTTCATCGCATGGATGAAGATAGACCGCCACCAGGGATTTGCTTATAGGTCTTACAAAGACTTTTCATAAGCCACGCAGCGATGCCGGCCTGAAAGGTGGACAGCCCATGCAAGGAAGGCAGAAAAATCTTACATCTGGATTCTTGAAGAGAACATCGTGGATGCTTTTACTGCCGCACTACAAATTCTTTCGTCAACGCAATCACTGGCCCTGAAGCGGCCCGATCTAATACCGCAATTCAATTTTAGTCCCGTTCGGGAGATAGGGGGCGAGCACAATGAGGGCGCTGTGCGCCGCGTCATATTGGTAATTGTGCGTGGAAGCTCCATCGAGATTTACAGAGCTCACCGTGGATGGGACCCCGTAAATCGTGAATTGCGTCTGCTGGAACCAGGGTTTATAAGTCCCTTGCACAGGGTGCGTTTCGATGGTGAGCGAGTGATCGCTTAAGGAGCAGGAAAGCTCCTGGCGCAGAAATTCTCCATGTTGATAATTGAAGGTGTGGCCATCGTCCATATAGAGGCTGCCGGCGCAGTTCGGGCCGGGATAGACGCGCAGCTCCAAAGGGCCTTGAGGCGTTTCCTGGGTATTCTGCACCAGCGGCTGGTGCGGAATGATGGCGCCCGCGCGGACGTAGACCGGCAGTTCATCGATCCTGGGATTCACCGGTCCGAACTTGCTGGGGTCAACTTTCAGTCCAGTCCAATAGTCATACCAATCCCCTTTTGGAAGCTGCACTTCATAGGGGCGCGGAAACTCCCAGACCTTGGGTGCGACCAGCATGTCATGGCCGAACATGAATTCATTCTGGTTTCCGGCAAGCCGCTCGTCTCCGGGAAATTCCAGGAACATGGGACGCATCATGGGCAAGCCTGTGCGGGAGGTCTCCTCGGCAGCCGTATAAATGTAGGGAAGCATGCGATAGCGCTGCTCAATGAACTTTTTGTTCCATGCCTCATGCTCCGGCCCATGCGCCCAGGGCTCCTGGTCCGCGCTCCCTTTTTCCACGTGGTCACGGTAAACCGGGATGAAAGCGCCGAGTTCAAGCCAGCGGGTCAGCAGGTCGGGAGTTGCGCCGCCGGCGTATCCGCCGATATCCGCGCCTACTATGGGATAACCTGAGATGCCCAGGTTGAGGAGCGTGGGCACGGTCATCCGCATATGGTTCCATGTGCTGGAATTGTCGCCAGTCCAGGAGGCGGCATAGCGTTGGCCGCCGGAAAATGTGGCGCGGGTAAGCACAAACGGACGCTCATTCCCCTGGAGCTTCAGAAGTCCTTCATAGGTCGTGCGCGAATTTTCCATGCCAAAGATATTGTGTACGGAGCGGTGGTCCACCGTGGTCCCATCGTCGAGGCGGTGCTGCGTGGTGAGAGGCATGGTCTTATCCAGGCGCTCGAAGACCGAGGGTTCGTTCATGTCATTCCAGAAGCCGCGAATGCCCATCGCGACGAAGTCCTTATAAAGCGAGCCCCACCATTCCCGGGCGCGGGAGAGTGTGAATTCCGGAAAGACGCTTTTTCCGGGCCAGACGCTCCCCACAAACAGTGTCCCATCAGGATTTTTCACAAACAGGTCCTTCGCGACCCCCTCGTCGTACGGCTTATATCCCGGAGCGGCGGCGAGGTGCAGATCGGTGATGACGATCGGGCTGAAGCCCTCGGTGCGCAACTGCTTGATCATCCCTTCAAACGTAGGGAAGTATTGGCGGTTGATCGTGAATGGGCGATACCTGTCCTGATAATCGATATCGAGATAGATGACGTCCGCGGGGTTTTTCTTTTCCCGGAAGGTCCGGGCCACTTCAAGCACCCGCGATTCCGGATAATAGCTGTAGC